>JAYWBH010000711.1:0-9995 GCA_043781815.1 Bryobacterales bacterium
CCTTTTTGCGCGAACCTCGGGACGCGCCCTCTAAAGCACTATCCCAAATAAAAACAAACTCGAAAGTGGGGCACGCGATTCCGCCCAAAAAAAACCGCTCCCTCGCGGTCTTTTAACTACAAGTAATCCCAACAACGGTGGGAGCTTGTATATGGATGCAGGAAAACTATGTGGGGCAGGCATTCAGCCTGCCATGTAACTAAGTAAGGACCAGTGAATCATGGCTGCCAATCAGCAGGATTACTACCAAACTCTCGGCGTTGATCGCGCCGCGTCCGACGACGAAATCCGCAAGGTATACCGTCGTCTGGCGCGGAAGCATCATCCTGACTTAAACCCTGGGGACAAGGCTGCCGAAGATCGCTTCAAAACCGTGCAGCAAGCCTACGATGTTTTGAGCGATCCCAAAAAGAAGCAGATGTACGATCAGGTGGGTTTCTATTCGGAAAGTGGTATGCCCAGTGGCGACCCCGGTGGGCACGGCAAGCCCCCTGGTATGGATTTCGGCGGGTTCGATTTTAGTGATTTTGCAAATCAGCAGCAACGCGGCGGGTACCGTGGCGGTGGGCCAGGTCCGCAGGATTTCCCACCCGGTGGCGGTGGTGGATTTCGCGATCTTTTCGGTCAGTTCTTCGGACGTGGTGGTGGTGCCGCCAGCCAGGAAACTCCAGAAAAAGGTGCCGATCTGGAATACACTCTGAACATCGATTTCTGGCAATCGATCAAAGGCACACAGGTAAAGTTAAGCATTCAACGGCAAGATTTATGCGCCACTTGTAACGGTAGCGGTCAGGCCGGTGGAGCCGTAGTGCAATGTCCCGAATGCTCTGGAACTGGCCAGGTTTCGCAAATGGCTGGAGCCATGCGATTCAACCTGAGTTGTCCGCGCTGCAATGGTTCAGGCAAGCTGCGCAACTCCTGCCCAACCTGTCATGGCGATGGCAGAACAGCTCATCCCGATCCCGTTGAAGTGCGCATTCCAGCAGGCGCAATGAGTGGCGCTAGGCTCCGTGTCCAAGGCAAAGGCAATGCCGGTCGCTTGGGCGGTGCGGCTGGAGATCTGTTCATTACTGTTCGCGTCGAACCGCACGAGTTCTTTGAACGCGATACCGACAATATCCTGATTAAGATTCCGGTGACGGTGAGCGAGGCAGGGTTAGGTGCCAAGATTGAGGTCCCAACCATTGACGGGCGGGCACTTCTGAAGATTCCGCAAGGCACCAAGAACGGGCAGAAATTCCGCTTGCGTGAAAAAGGTGTTCCCAATGCTCGCAAAGAAACACGTGGCGATCAAATCGTGGAAGTAGTGCTGGAAGCTCCCGATGTGCACGATGAGCGGACCAGGGAAATTCTCCGCGAACTGGCCACCTTGCATCCAGAGGACCCTCGGGCTGAAATCTGGACCAAGGTTTAACTACTCAATTGTTGGCATAATGCGTGCTTCCATAGCGCGCACCAATTCTTCCAACCCGGTTCCTGTGACTGCGGAAATCTGAAAGAACGGCAGCTTTCTGCGTGTGGCTGCTGCTTTCAAAGCTTTCACTTTTTTCAGATCTTGAGCAGCGTCCATCTTGTTGGCCACTACGATCATTGGCTTTGCGGCCAACTCTTCGTTGAAGCTTTCCAGTTCCTTCAAAATGATCTTAAAATCGTTCACCGGATCCCGACCGCTGGCTTCGGAAACATCCACCAAATGCACCAGCAATTTGGTTCGTTCAATGTGCTTTAAGAACTGCACACCTAAACCGTGGCCTTCGCTTGCCCCTTCAATCAAACCGGGGATATCGGCCACCACAAAGCTGCGATTGTTGGCCAGCGGAACCACCCCAAGATTCGGTTCCAGAGTTGTAAACGGATAATCGGCAATCTTCGGACGAGCCGCTGAAATGCGCGAGATCAGCGTCGATTTACCGGCGTTAGGAAATCCTACAAGACCGGCATCGGCCAGCAGTTTCAGTTCCAGCCGCAACCGCCGTTCATCACCAGGAAAACCTTCTTCATGTTCGGTTGGAGCCTGATGACGGGAGTTGACAAAACGGGCGTTGCCGCGTCCACCGCGTCCGCCTCTGGCGATCAGAAAGTGATCATCGGGAGTGGCAAAATCGTGCAGTAATTCAGAGGATTCAAAATCGTAGACAACCGTTCCTACCGGAACCTTAACTTGAATGGATTTCCCATCATGACCGGTGCACTTCGACCCCTCTCCATGACGGCCGCGTTCGGCCTTATGTTCAGGATTAAAACGGAGATGTAAAAGGGTGTTGTAATGAACAGAACTAACCAGTTCCACATGGCCACCGTGTCCGCCGTCCCCACCGGAGGGACCGCCGCGTGGAACAAATTTTTCCCGGCGAAAGGCCATGCAACCATTGCCGCCGTCGCCAGCTTTCACCAGGATTTTTACTTCATCTATCAGCACTGTAACTCCAAAAGAAAAAGCCACCTGTTTGGCAGGCGGCTCTTTGCAGAAAAATTTAAGACTGCACCGCGAAAAAGGGCGGCGTTATTGAATGGTGGGAGGTAGAGCAGCGTCGACGACAATGTATTTACCCATTCGTCCACGATCCCGAAAACGCACTGTACCTGTGACTCGCGCGTAAAGCGTGTCATCTTTGCCTACGCCCACGTTCTCACCTGGTTTGTAGCGCGTGCCACGTTGGCGGACAATAATGGAACCGCCGGGAACCAACTGACCACCGAAAACTTTGATACCCAGTCGCTGCGCATTTGAATCGCGACCGTTTTTTGAGGAGCCTAAACCTTTTTTATGTGCCATGGTAAATCCTTACGCCGAAATGGCGCTAACCTCCACTTCAGTGAAGTTCTGGCGATGGCCGATGGTGCGTTTATACTGCTTTTTACGCTTGAATTTGAACACAATCGTTTTTTCGCCACGACCGTGTGCCTTGATCTTCCCGGTCACTTTTGCCGCTGCTGTAGCTGCGCCAGTGCTAATGTTGCCCGCATCGTCAACCACGGCGAGAACTCGGCTGAATTCGACGTTGGAACCAACGTCGCCTGCCAGAGTTTCCACTTTCACCTTTTGGCCGGGCATGACACGATACTGCTTCCCACCTGTTTCAATGACTGCGTACATAAGCTTTTGAACCTTAGATTTGTGAATGGGAGGCTACTTCTGAACAACAGGAAGGCACACACCCTTACGCGGACACCCATGTGGGCATCTCGAAATCCCATGATACAGGATTTCCAGAGGTTGTGCAATGTCCCTATCCTTCAAGCTCATTCTGTATTGGATAAGACTCGGCGTGTGCGCGAGTGATTTTCTAAGTTAACATTGGGAAATGAAGCATAGCGTGGCCATGATCTTCTGTGCGAGCGCATTACTGGGGAGTGATTTGGACCATTCCGATTGGAATCAAATTGCGAAGAAGTACATCAACACGGAACACCGGGTGGACTATGCGCGCCTCAAGCAGGAATCGTCAACACAGTTAGACCGCTATGTAACTATGCTGGCATTGCCCTGGCCAACTGACCTTGGGGAAAACCCGCGTAAAGCTGCGCTGATCAATGCTTATAACGCACTGACGGTGCGGTGGATATTGACCAACTATCCGGTTGCCAGTATTTGGAAAACATCGAAACCGTTCAGTCAACCCAGGCACCGGGTCAATGGTCGGAACGTGTCATTGGATCAGTTGGAAAAGGAGCTTCGCGATGGCGGTGACCCTAGAATCCACGCAGCTCTGGTTTGTGCTGCCCGAAGTTGTCCGCCATTGCGCAGGGAGGCCTTTGGCGCAGCAACACTGGATGCCCAGTTGGACGATAACACACGGGAGTGGTTACGAATTTCAAATTTGAATAGCTTCGACGCGGCAAGTAATAAGGCGGACGTGAGCAGTATTTTCAAGTGGTATAAAAGTGATTTTGAGTTGAAGGGGTCAACGTTAGGAGCGTTCCTATCCCGATACGGTCCGGCTGGCAACTTCACCAAGATTACTTTCAAAGATTATGATTGGGGACTGAATGATTCCACAGACACTGGCCGCAAGTATTCTTCCATTTCACTTTACTGGGATTATTTGAAGAACAAGCTTCCGTAGCCGAACTCCACCTTTGCTACACTTTTGCAATGCGCCTTCTTTATTTTCTTCTGATTCCCGCGCTTTTTGCGCAGACCAAGCTACCAATTACTTCTGATACTTTGTTCGATTGGCGTACGGCCACTGAACCGCAAATTAGTCAGGACGGGAAATCTGTTGTGTATGTTCTGGGTTGGGCTGACCGCATGAAGGATGTATTTTACAGTAACTTATGGGCGGTGCCTGTAAGTGGGGCTGACCCTCGTCCACTGACGCAAGGTAACTTCAAAGATTCTTCTCCGCGATGGTCCCCTGATGGAACTCGTCTGGCGTACTTATCGAACCGCAGTGGAAAGACGCAGATTCATGTGCGCTGGATAGACGGCGGGCAGGATGCGAAGATCACAGATTTAGAGGAAGCACCGGCATCCATCGCCTGGTCGCCAGACGGCAAATGGATTTCCTTTTCCAAACGCGTGGCCGCCAAACCTGCATGGTCTGTGAAGATGCCTGAAAAGCCCGCAGGCGCTACCTGGGCTGCTCCGCCGATTGTTGTTACGCGCTTGCGATGGCGCAATGATGGCACGGGGATTATACCGCCGGGCTATCTTCATATTTTTGTCGTGCCTTCAGCGGGTGGTGCGCCACGACAAGTTACTACGGGCGACTTCGACTACGTGGACGGACGTGCGCGGGACACGGCGCCGCAATGGACTCCCGACGGCGATTGGATTTTGACCTCCTGCCAGCGTGAAGTGGACCCGGATTACAACCTGGAAGGTGCGGACATTTGGGCGATTCGTGTGAAAGATGGCCAGGCGAAGCAACTTACTCAGCGCAAGGGACCAGATGGTTCCCCTGTTGCTTCTCCCGATGGCAAAAAGATCGCTTACACGGGTTATGATTTCAAGCTACAGAGTTATACAGTAACCCGCTTGTATGTGATGGATGCAGATGGAAGTAACTCAAAGGAGTTGGCTGCAGGGCTGGATCGGGATGTGACACAGATCCGCTGGGCGGCTGATTCCAGTGGAGTTTACTTCGTCAGTGAAGATCGGGGGACGTCGCATGTTCACTTGGCGACACTCGCTGGTGGGCATCGGCAAATTACATCGGGCGATGCACGTTACTCCACTGGGTATGCGGCTGGGGATGCATTCAGCATTTCAGCACAGGGACGCATTGCTATCTCTCGCGCCACGTCAAAGGAGCCTGCTGACTTGGTAACGTTCACGGTGGATCGTCCCGCTGTAGTAACTCGACTAACTACAGTCAACGACAGCTTAATGGCTGGACGGTCACTGGGCGAAGTGGAGCCGATTAGTTACGATTCGTTTGATGGTAAGCCAATGCAAGGGTGGATCATCAAGCCGCCAAATTTTGATGCATCGCGAAAGTATCCATTGCTGTTGGACATCCATGGTGGTCCGCACGCAATGTACGGTGTGGAATTCAATCACCAGTTCCAAACCTATGCAGGCAGGGGTTTCGTGGTGTTGTACACCAATCCGCGCGGATCAACGGGGTATGGGGAAGACTTCGGCAACATTATCCACACTCGCTATCCGGGCGATGATTATAAGGACTTGATGGCTGGGGTGGATGTGATGATAGCGAAGGGCTATATTGATCCCAAACGTTTAGGAGTAACTGGCGGTAGTGGTGGTGGTTTGTTGACAGCGTGGATCATTGGACATACAGACCGTTTTGCAGCGGCGGTGTCGCAATACCCAGTTACTAACTGGATTACGCAGGCTGGGACGGCGGACGGTGGTTACACCCACGCTGCTGTTTGGATGAAAGGGATGCCATGGGATAACGCCAAAGCGTATATGGAGCATTCGCCGATATTTTATGCCAACAATTTCAAGACACCAACGATGGTGATCACTGGCGAACAGGATTTACGCACGCCCATGGCGGAAAGTGAAGAGCTGTATTTTGCGTTGAAAGCCAAGCGCGTGGATTCTGTGCTGGTGCGTATTCCCGATGAACCGCATGGCATTCGGGGAGCATCGCCAAGCCATCGCATAGCCAAGGTGGAACATATTCTTGGCTGGTTAGAGCAGCATACAAAGGCAACTGTTTTAGCCCGGCAGGCGGATGAGTAGCGGAGGAGAACTCGTCGTCTCAAGCACCGCTCCCTTGCGGTCACGGCTCGGATTGGGCGGGCTTGCTAAACTTAAAGATTAGCTTCCCCATGAAAAGAGTGATTGTTGCCATTGATGGCCCGGCCGGCGCGGGAAAGAGTACGATTGCGCGTCGCGTTGCAGCCAAAACCGGATTCGTCTATATCGACACAGGTGCCATGTATCGGGCTGTGGCGCTGTGGGCGTTGCGTGCTGATGTTGATTTAACAGACATGCACAAGCTGGAAGAACTGGCCAAAGCTGCCAACATGATTTTCCTGGATGGCGGGTCTGGTATGGAGTTGAATGGCGAAGATGTATCGCTGGCCATACGCACGCCAGAGGTTGCGGCAGCGGCATCGAAGGTGGCGGCGGTCACGGCAGTGCGTCGGGCCTTAGTTCAAAAGCAGAGAGAAATTGCCGATACCAGCAGCGTTGTCATGGAAGGCCGTGACATTGGAACTGTAGTGTTTCCAGATGCCAACGTCAAAATTTATCTGGATGCGGATCACAGCGTTCGGGCTGAACGACGAGCCCAGGATTTAATTGGCAGCGATACTTCGCAAGTTGCCAAAGACATTGCTGAACGTGATCACCGTGATGTTTCGCGCCCAGATTCACCAATGACCCAAGCGCCCGATGCCGTCTATCTGGATTCTTCCGGTCTCAATCTGGATGAAGTGGAAGAGGCAATTCTGAAACTGATCCGCGAGCGCACTTCCAATGGAAAGGAGATTCATTAGCTTGACCGATTTATTGGTAATGAAGTTTGGTGGAACCAGCATGGGTTCGGCGGAGCGAATGAAAGTGGCTGCGCAAATCATATCTGAAGCGCGAGCCCAGCGTCCAGTTGCCATTGTTGTTTCAGCAATGTCTAAGATCACTGACTTACTGCTGGATACTATGCGTCATGCCGAAGGTGGTGACCGCAGTGGTATGGATCAGAACCTGGGCACGCTACGGAAACGGCATGAAGACGCGTGTCGCGAATTGCTGCCGGAAGCCGCACAGCCTGCCATGCGAGTGCGCCTGGAGGCCCTGATTGCAGAGTTTCAACGCATTGCTGAAGGAATGTTGTTGCTGGGTGACCGTCCCATTCGTTCAGTTGATGAAGCGGTGGCCATTGGGGAACGGTTGTCGTCCCAGTTAGTGGCCGCCTATCTTGATTCCACCGCGGGTATTCGCGCAGAAGCAGTCAATGGGGCGGAAGTGATTGTAACTGATTCTGTATTCGGCAATGCTACTCCATTGCTGGAACTAACTCGAGTGAAGGCGCAGGCGATTGTAAGTCCACTGCTTACGCAAGGGATTGTCCCGGTGATGACTGGGTTCAACGGAGCGACGCAGGACGGGCGTCCAACAACATTGGGACGTGGTGGATCGGACTTCAGCGCGTCGATTCTGGCGGGTGTGATGGACGCTGCGGAGTTATGGATCTGGACGGATGTGGACGGCATTATGACTGCTGATCCGCGCCTGGTGAAAGATGCTGCCGTGTTGGATGAAGTGACTTATGCCGAAGCTGCTGAACTAGCTTATAACGGTGCCAAAGTGCTGCATCCACGAACGCTGGCCCCTTTAGTGGAAAAGAAAATTCCGGTGTATAGCAAGAACAGTTTCAACACTGGTGCACCGGGGACAAAGATTGTTCCACAGTTGAAAACTGCGGGTGGGGCTCGCGCTGTTACCTCGATGGCGAACGTTGCTATGGTTTCTATTGAACCGGCCACGGCGACCATTCCGGGGACGCGCATCATGGCCCGCGCATTGGATGCTTTGGCACTGACTAATGCTGAAGTGTTGACGTTTTCCAGTAGCAGTTACCGGCAGAGTTTCTGTTTCTTAGTTCGACGTGAGGAACTTACTGCTGCGCTACAGGCCATTGAAGAAGCGTTGTCGCTAGAGTTAGCACACGGGTATGTGAAGCCGATTGAGGTGGAGGAAAATGTCGGCCTGATCGCCGTTGTCGGTGAGGGCATGCGGGGAGTTCCTGGACTTGCGGGGCGCATCTTCACAGCCGTTTCCCGCGAGCAGGTGAATATTATTGCCATTGCTCAGGGTTCCAGTGAACTTACTATTAACTTAGTGGTTCGTAGAGAGGGGTTGGAAAAGGCTGTTCGAGCGATTCATGAAGAGTGCCGAATGAGTGAGCTGGCTTCATAGAAGACATCCAGAAACATCTGTTGTGTAAGTCGGCCAGTTTGGGTATTTTGTTGGCTGGGGTGGTAGGAACTAATAACAAGTGGCTGTAAGTGGTGAACACGGCCATGTTCGAACTTAAATTTGCCGGGGGCTTTTACAATGCTCAAGTAAGCTTCAAATGCAATGCGCCCCAGCGCTATCACCACTTCAACTTTCTTGAGTAACTTCAATTCCCGTTCCAGAAAGGGACGGCAGTTGGCAAGTTCAGTGGGATGCGGCTTGTTATCGGGTGGGGCACATCTGCCTGCGCCAGTGATATAAGCATCCTTCAACTGCAATCCATCTTCCCGAGTTCGACACTGCGCTTGCGATGCGAATCCGGCTTGGTGCATGGCACGAAACAGGAAATCACCGGAGGCATCGCCAGTGAACATTTGCCCAGTCCGATTGGCGCCATGTGCCCCTGGGGCCAGGCCGATTAACAGGAGTCGCGCATTGGGATCGCCAAATGACGGTACCGGTTTGCCCCAATAATCCCAATCAAGATACGCCCGGCGCTTTACCTGGGCCACTTTCTGGCAATGATCGCGGAGCCGTGGGCAGGCTTGGCAGGCAATTACTTCGCGCTGGATTTTGGCTAAGGCGGCGGTTATTTTTGCGTCAATCAGCGGCCCATGGACTTCATTCACACACTCAGTATAGGGGAATAGAAACTGGCAAATAGGGGACGCTTATCTGTTCCATAGGATCTTTCGATGGTCATCCTGGCCCCTTTCTGCGAAACTTGTTACAAGAAATGTCAGGACCAGGAAGTCTTTGAACAAATAAAAAGACCATGAGGAGGCTCCATGCGATTGGAAGCCTACGAAACAGGCGAGTTTCATGATGAGATGTTCGACGAATCCGGAGCCGCCCGGCCCGAAGCGCGTTTGCTGCTGGAGGCGGTGCGTGGGCTTGAGGACGGGCAACTGCAGCGCTGCCAAAAGGCCGCCGAACGTCGGCTGGTGGAACTGGGCATCACTTTTAACGTGTATGGCGATACCACAGGCACGGAGCGGATTTTTCCATTCGATCTGATTCCGCGAATTTTGCGAGCCAAAGAATGGGATTGGATTGAGCGCGGACTGAAGCAACGAATCCGGGCACTGAATCTTTTCATTGACGATATCTATCACGATCAAAAAATTCTGAAAGATAAAGTGATCCCTGAAGAAGTGATTCGTTCGGCGATTTTTTATCGACCACAATGCATCGGCCTGAATCCGCCGCTGGGAGTTTGGTGTCACATTACGGGCACCGATTTGGTGCGTCATTCCGATGGTCAGATTTATGTGTTGGAAGACAACTTACGAGTGCCATCGGGAGTGTCTTACATGCTGGAAAATCGGGACCTGATGAAGCGAACTTTCCCACGCGTATTCGAAGGGCTGCGAGTTCGACCGGTGGACGATTACCCTAGTAATTTGCTGGAAACTTTGGAGGCCATTGCGCCCCATGCTGCTTCGGAAAAGCCGCAGGTGGTGGTGTTGACTCCGGGCATGTATAACTCCGCCTATTTTGAACACAGTTTTCTTGCACAGAAAATGGGAGTGCCTTTGGTGGAGGGTCGCGACCTGGTTGTGGAGAACGATACGGTGTACATGCTGACCACCAAGGGCTTGCGCAAAGTGGACGTGAT
>JAYWBH010000712.1:0-3306 GCA_043781815.1 Bryobacterales bacterium
CGGTATGACAGCCCCCGCCGCGCGTAAGTTAGCCGAAGATATGAAACGCGAAGGGGAGAAGATGCGAGATGAGATGATGATGAACATGCCTCGCGCCTACATGGGATGGTCGAATGGCCAGTTAGGGGTAGAATCCGAGTCACTCAGCGATCAATTGGCCAGTTACTTTGGAGTGAAGGAAGGGGTGCTGGTTCGTTCAGTGAAAAAGAGTTCAGCAGCAGAAAAAGCAGGGCTTAAAGCGGGTGACGTGATTGTGAAGGTGGATAGCACGAAGGTTGCGACACCCAAAGAAATCGCCACACAACTCCGAGTGTCCCGTAGTAAGAAGGTGATCCCAGTCCAGTTACTCCGCGATCATAAAGAAATGTCGATTGATGTTACTTTTCCCGAAGATGAGCAAGGTCGCAATGGGACATCAAAGTCGAAGACCGTGCTGAATGGGAATCCAGGGAATAAGGATGATGGAGTAAATGAGTAGCTGTTGAATCGGGCAATGAGTAAGTGGAAGTGAGAGCCAGCCGCAAGGCTGGCTTTTCTGCGTTTGGGGAGGGTGGGGTCAGGGTATCGAGAATGGATCGATTGAAAGTGCGTCTATAGGAATATTCCTAAGTTTCCGGAAATGTGGTCGCCGTTGGTATATGATACCGGAAGCCATGCCCCCCAGTACACCACCGTTGAATCATTTTGCGCACAGTCTGCCAGGCCGCCCGTTTGAGGAGTGGCAAAGGCTAGAAGACCATTTGAACCAAACGGCGGATCTGGCAGAATCCTTTGCAACTCGTTTTGCGCTGGGTTGGGGTAGGATTGCTGGATTGTGGCATGATGCTGGAAAATACCAACGCGCCTTTCAAATTCGAATTGGCGCGGAACCAGATCTCCACACAAATGCTAAAGTCGACCATTCTTCAGTAGGCGCACTTATTGCAATGGAGCGCAAAGCCCACTTAGTAGCTTTCGTTGTTGCCGGTCACCATGGTGGCATCCCCAATGCCTCCGATGTACAAAGTCGACTTGAAGAACGAAAGCACTTACTTCCAGAAGCGCGACGGGACGGCTTGCCCCAAAGTCTAGAGCAACTTGCTCTGCCGCTACCACCGACTTTCTTCACAGATCAAGCTCAACTCTCACTCTGGACGCGTTTCCTTTTCTCTGCATTGGTGGATGCGGATTTTCTGGATACCGAGAAGTTCTATGCTGGCGGAATTGAGCGAAACGTAGGTCCGCAACCCAGCTTGGCTGACCTGAAGATTCGACTTGATGCTTACATGGCTAGTAAAACAGTTGAAGCCAAGAAAACACCCGTCAATGAAATGCGTGCCCGAGTCCTTGATGCCTGCAGGGAAAAAGCTTCAATGAACCCAGGTGCTTTTACTCTTACCGTTCCTACAGGCGGTGGTAAGACGCTTGCGTCACTTACATTTGCTCTGGATCATGCGCTCAAACATGGATTGCGACGAGTCATAATCGTCATTCCCTTCACAAGCATCATCGAGCAGACGGCGAAGATTTATCGAGAAGCCCTTGGCGCGGAGGCTGTACTCGAGCATCATACAAACGTCGACCCAGATAAAGAAACGCCTACAAACCGGCTTGTTTCCGAGAACTGGGATGCGCCGGTTGTTGTCACAACTAATGTCCAGTTCTTTGAAAGTCTCTATGGCAACCGGACTTCTCGTTGCAGGAAGCTTCATCGGATTCCCCACAGTGTTGTTGTATTCGATGAAGTCCAAACCTTTCCAATTCAACTGCTCGAACCGGTCAAGCATGTATTGCATGAACTGTCAGCAAACTACGGGACAACGACCGTGTTTTGCACGGCAACCCAGCCTACTTTGTTTGAAGGCGTTCGGGAGATCTTACCGGAACCGGAAAAAGAATTTGCCACAGTAGCAGGTCGCTGCGAAGTTCTGATGCCGCAGAGCGAGGAGCCGATTGAATGGGAGACGCTAGCCCAAGAGATGAAGGAGCATTTACGGGTATTGGCGATTGTCCATCGCCGGGATGATGCGCAAAAATTAGCGGAACTCACGGGTAAGGACTGCTTTCACCTTTCGGCAAGGATGTGCCCAGTACATCGCACCGAAGTATTTGATGAAGCCAAGCGGCTCCTTCTGAAAAGCGGCGCGAAATGCCGGGTGGTGGCAACCCAACTTATAGAGGCTGGCGTGGATGTGGATTTCCCTGAAGTATACCGGGCATTTGCTGGCGCTGATTCACTTGCGCAGGCTGCCGGGCGTTGCAATCGAGAGGGTGGAAAGCTCGGGCGATTGCATGTGTTTATCCCACCGACGAAACCACCGAAGGGCATATTACGAACGGCTCAAGAAGTCGCAAGAACCATGTGGCGAGAAAATCAATTGGATCTGACCCTGCCTTCCACCTTCGTCGAATATTTTCGGCGACTCTACAGTCTGGCAGACCGGGACGCACCTGGAGTAATGGCAGCGGAGCGCGAGCAGAAATTCAAAGATGTGGCCGACTTGTTTCGGATGATAGCCAATACTGGTCAGCCGGTGGTTGCACCCTATGGCGACTGGGAACAGCGAGTCGAGGACGTTCGGAGAGAGGGAGTTTCGCGAGACCGGATGCGGCGCCTACAACCGTTCATGGTAAACCTGTATCCACAAGAAATTGACGCACTCGCCAAAGCTGGGGCGATTGAGTTGGTTCAGGAAACCTTCTGGGCTGTAATTGTTCCGGGTCCAATCCCAAGCGAAAGAATCTACAGCAGCCGTTGGGGCTTCGGCTGGAAAGGGCCACTAGCGGCAGAACCCGAAGATCTGGTAGCTTGAACGACTTAAATAATTTATGTGCGCTTATAATGAAGTTGACAAATTCTACTTGGCTATCCTATCCTGACAGCAGGAGTAAATTTGATGACAAGTATAAAAGTCCGCGTGAGAGGAGCCTTAGGCTGGTCTGATGAACATTTTCAACCGTCATTACCCATGGTTATCGAGTTTAGAGCAGCCTTTGCGTTTTGGGTAGAACAGTCCACTAGCGGGGGAACCCAGCGATCTGATAGTTTAGAGAGCCGTAGGCTCTTGCTCGAGAACGAGTGAGTGGATTTAAACATTATGAGCGCTCATAATAAAGGTTGACTTACTGCCTCTAAGGCTATACTCTAGCCTTAGAGGTGATTTTGATGTCATGCCTTTATCAAGTCCGTATCCGGGGCCAATATGCGCTGTTCACGCGTCCCGAATTTAAGATTGAACGCCTGACTTACGATGTTCTAACCCCTTCCGCTGCGAGGGGGATTTTAGAGGCCGTTTTGTGGAAACCGGCTATCCGTTGGGAGATTCG
>JAYWBH010000713.1:0-3288 GCA_043781815.1 Bryobacterales bacterium
TTTGTGCCAGCTAACTGGAAGGGAAGAGGATCGGTTCCCTGGGCTTGGCTAGTGGCCAATTTTGTCCCATAAGCGGCGGCAATGGATTGCGGGGCAAAGCTCAGGTTGGAATAACTGGCGGCGTTGACCAATTGCAGACTTTGGGCATAGGAGAAGGGCAGGGTTAGAACGATAAGGACGGCAGTTCGAAGAAACATGATGTGGATCAATTCCTACGAGTGGTATCGGCTAATTGGGGAGAATCTTTAGTCTGGGGGTCTCTGGAAGGCGCTTTGCCACGCATAAAGGACGTTATGTTCGAAGGTCTGTTTGACTCTACGGCAACGAAAGAGTAGCGTGGTTTTATGGAAGTGACCTTTCAAATTCCTGATGAAGTGGCTGGTAGCGTGATCAATACGGGCGACCTATCGCGCCGGGCGCTAGAAGCCTTTGCCCTCGAAGAGCTCCGGGCTGGCCGCATCACTGAAGTGGAATTGCGCAAGATGCTGGGGTTGGCGCGCATCGAACTGGACGGGTTTCTCAAAGCCCACGATATTTACCCTGACTATACAATCGAAGATTTCGAACGTGAACGGCAAGCACTCAAAGAACTGGGATTCTAAGCCTTGCGCTTGGTTATTGCCGATACTGGCCCCGTCAATTATCTGATCTTGATCGGGTCCATTGAAATCCTTCCGCGTCTTTTCGAGCGAGTAGTTCTTCCCAGCAATGTGCAAAAAGAATTATCACATTCCAAGGCACCAGCTATGGTTCGCCGATGGATCTCAAACCCGCCAGCTTGGCTTGAAATTTATCAAGCCGAGCCAACCGAGCCACTGAAGGGAATTGATGAAGGCGAGGCTGCCGTAATTTCGCTGGCAACCGCGCTGCATCCTGATCTACTGTTGATGGACGACCGCCGGGGAACAATTTTCGCGAAAAGTAAGGGCTTCCGGGTTACCGGCACATTGGGCGTCCTCGACATCGCCGCCGACCGCGATATGCTTGTTTTCGCCCAGGCGATTTGCGCCTTGGAGCGCACCAGTTTCAGGTTTCCAGCCGGGTTAGTGGAAACGCTTCTGACCAAACACAAAAAGCCATGAAAGCTCAGCTAGCGCCGTCGGCAGGGATTATTATCCTACCAACTCCTGATCGGGGGCGCTTACAGAATTTGGGGGTCTTAGGAAAACGTTGATACCCAGGCCCAGGAAGGCCAGAATGGAAAGTGTCCCGAACACTTCGCTATACCCGCCTGCCATATTATTGGCTTTGCGTGCCGTATCTAAAATGGATGCGAAATAACCTGGGACCAGAAAGCCGCACAATCCCCAGGCCGAGAATAGGAGCCCGTAGTTGGCACCGACGTTCTTCGGTCCGAAGTAATCGGCAGTGAACGATGGCATCAGCGCCAAATAGCCGCCGTAGGCGAAGGCTCCGCAGCATAGTCCGATGAGCAGCGTCCAGAAATCTGCGGCCGTCCGCAGGAATCCAAGACAGGCAAGCATGGAAACGGCGCACATGCCGTACACTGCGATTTTGCGGCCATAGCGATCTGAAATGCTGCCCCACACCAGACGGCCAACACCGTTGAAAATACTCATAATGCCCAATGCCACACCCGCCTGCATTACAGGATTCTTCTTGGCCATTTCCTGCAATAGCGGAGAAGCTTCGCCAATGATGGTGAGCCCTACGGAGGTCCCCAAAAAGTAGACCAGCCACAGGGCATAAAATTGCCAGGTGCGGATTAACTGGCTGGGAGGTAGCTCTGGAACTGTTTTGAGGCTGGGGGGCGGAGTCCAACCGGCGGGTCGCCATCCTGTGGGTGGGACACGGTAAAATTGCGCTGCTCCGATCACTCCTATATAGAAGATGGCGGCAAGGATAAAAAACGTCCGAGGAATGGTTTGGGCTAACTGGGTAGGATCTTTGCCGATCAATGATTCCAGTAAGGGTCCGAATAGTAATGGTCCTATTCCAAAGCCCATCACGGCCAGGCCGACGATCATGCCACGCTTATCGGGAAACCATTTGATGCACATGGCAATGGGTGTTACGTAGGCAAAGCCGACCCCCGCGCCAGCCACTACGCCGTAAGCCAGAATTAAACCGTTGAGCGTGTCACCAAACAGCCCGGCGAGCAGGCATCCGGTGCCCAGTAAAAAGCCACCGACGGTTGCCACTAGGCGCGGACCTTTCCGATCCTGCCAGAAGCCTGCGATGATCATGCTGGCAGCAAAGGCGAGGATGGAATAGCGGTAAGGCGCAATGGTTTGGGAACGGTTCCAGCCATGCAGTTGGGCTAAGGGTGCTCGAAAGACTGACCAAGAGTAGATCACGCCCAGCAGAACTTGCATGAAGATGGCAGCAGCGGCGTACAGAATTCGATTCGTTTGCATATCCGCCTGATTGTACAAGATTCCGGTGGCTGCTTATCGTTATTAAAAAAGATCGTTATTATGAAGTCATGCGGCTTCTGTTTATTTTTCTGATCAGCCTATCGGCCAGTGCCGAAGACTTCTGTTTTGGTTTTCTGAACAGCTTTCCCAACCGCAAAGAAATGCCCGATGCGGAGAGGGAAAAGATTCAGGAAGGGCATTTGGCTCACATGGGAAACATGGCTAAAGCGGGACATCTGCTGGCGGCAGGGCCGTTTCTGACAGCGGAAGGTCCGCGAGGAGTGGTTGTTTACCGATGTAACTCCATTGAGCAAGCTCAGCAATGGACGGCGAATGATCCGGCTGTGATTAACAAACGTCTCACACTGGATGTGCACTTATGGCGGGGTCCCAACACGTTTGGCGAACCGCTGGCGTCCAGTCTGAAAGCTGATCCCAATGCGAAATACGAAATGGTTCAGTTGCCGCTGCTGCTGTTCAGTAAGACCCGGAGTTGGGAATCCTCGGGTCCAGTGGATGTGTTGGCGGAACAGAGTTTGGCCATTAAAAACCTTCAATTGCAGGGGAAAGTTCGTGCCGCCGGGCCTTTTCTTGATTCGGCTGAGTATGCTGCGCTGCTGATCTTAAAGGATATGCCGTTGGCAGAAGCAACCACGCTGGCCAAGGGAATGCCATTGGTTCGCAGTGGCTATGCTACCGTGAAGGCCTATATATGGTTAGTGGCCAATGAATCCATTCCAGGGAGAGGCGACCCCGGCCTAGGGCACTGAGAACGGAACATCTGCGTAGATAGCCCTAAACGAATCCGCAGAAGTTGCCGATTACCTTAGAGATGAGATTGTAGCAAGGTTGAAATATTTGCCCCGCTTATAGTACCATCGTACGGTTGCAATGTAGTTTGACTCAAATA
>JAYWBH010000714.1:0-9919 GCA_043781815.1 Bryobacterales bacterium
GCACGCAAGCATCCCAAATTGATCGCAGTGGTGCCCAAGGCGACTTCGCATTTATTTTTTGTGACCATTCACAAGGGCGTGGATCAGGCGGCTGCGGAATTTGGAGTGGACATTCTGTGGAATGGTCCGAGTGAAGAAACCGATTACGGTCGGCAGATCCAAATTGTAGATGCGCTGGTAGCTCAACACGTAGATGCAATCGCAATTTCAGCCACTGATGAACGGGCCTTGGCCGCACCCGTGCAACGGGCCATTGATGCAGGCATCCCCGTTACTATTTTCGATTCAGGGGTGAACGTTCAAAACTACGTCAGCTTTGTTGCCACGGGAAATTATGAGGCAGGATGCACGGCTGCCCGTCGGCTGGCCGGGTTTCTAAATGGCAAAGGGAAAATTGCGATTGTGGCGCACAAGCCCGGCGGGACATCCACTGTTTTGCGGGAACAAGGTTTTGAGCAAACTCTGGCTAAGGAATTCCCCTCCATCTTTGTGGCTGCAAAACAATTCGGCATGGCGGACAGAGCTAAGGCCAGGGCCATTGCCGAAAATATTCTGACGGCAAACCCGGATCTGAATGGAATGTTCGCATCCAGTGAAGCCAGTTCGCTAGGGGCCATTCAGGCACTTCGAAGCAGAAATCTTTCAGGCAAAGTGAAGCTGATTACATTTGATACCAGTGATACGCACGTGGAAGCGCTGCGTGAAGGGACCATTGATTTGATGCTGGTGCAGGACACGGTTCGCATTGGTTATGAAGCTGTGCGGACGTTGGCGGAAAAGCTGGCTGGAAAGACGCCCTTGAAGCGGCTAGACCTGCCTGTTCGTGAAATTGAAAAAGCAGATCTGGATAATGCTGACATTCGCAAGTTGCTTTTCCCTCAAGGGGAGTCGCCGAAGAAGGTGTGAAGCAATGAGATATGATCAATTCTGCAATATGAAAGTGCCTTTTGTTCTTCTCCTCTGCGCGGCCCTTTGCCCGGCGCAAGTTGTGATCACCAGCGAAACGGATAAGGTACACGTCCTGATTGACGGGAAACCCTTTACAGATTTCGTTCTGAGCGGCGGCGATGCCATGAAGCCTTACCTGCATCCATTACGATCCGCTTCAGGAAAGGTGGTGACACGTTATTTCCCAATGGAAACTGTTGCCGATGAGCCTACTGACCATCCGCATCAGCGCGGACTTTGGTTCGCCCACGAAAAGGTGAACGGGTTCGATTTCTGGAACAACGAAGCCAATTACAAGACTACAATTCGCGGTCGCATAGTGGTGGACAAGATCCTCAGTACCAAGAGTGGCAAGAACGCAGGCTCCATTGCCGCACAAATGAGTTGGAACGATCCTAGTGGCACCAAGCTGGTGGATGAACAACGGGTGATGACCTTCAGCAAGACGAAGACACTGCGCATGATCGATCTGGATATCACGCTGACAGCAACCGCTGACAAAGTAACTTTTGCAGATACCAAAGATGGCGTACTGGGCATCCGCATGGCCCGTGTTTTGCAGGAAGGAAAGAATTCGGGCAAGGGAATTACCGACGACCAGCCACACACCGGCATGATCCGCAATGCTGAAGGCCAGGAGAAAGAACCGGCAGTTTGGGGCAAGGCATCGGACTGGGTGGATTACACCGGCACTGTAGATGGGGAAAAGCTTGGCATCGCGATACTGGATCATCCTCAAAACTCACGTCGAGCTCGTTGGCATGTGCGGGCGTACGGACTCTTTGCAGCCAACCCCTTCGGTCGAAATACGTTTGCCAAGGAAAAGGGCGAGGATGGATCGGTGGTGCTGGATAAGGGTGCCAAACTACATTTTCGATATCGGATTGTGATTCATCCAGGGGATGCCAAGGATGCAGGGATCGCTGGCATTTGGACGACCTACTCTAAGAAGTAGGGAATACATGGCAAATAATAAATTTAATTAGTGAATGGGTGTCACGTCCCCGAATTACTACCGAATTACTTTACGGCTCGGTAGAATCAATATGTTACCGAGCCGTGACCGCAAGGGAGCGGTCTTTTAACCACATGTCCTTGTATACTAGCCCTTCACTACGATGTTCACCAGCTTATCGGGCACCACAATTACCTTCACAATGGGTTTGCCAGCCATAAAGAGCTGCACCTTTTCATTGGCCTTGGCCAGCGCTTCCAGTTCTTCCTTTCCTGTCCCAAAGGGAACCGTTACCCGACCACGTACTTTGCCGTTCACCTGCAACACTACTTCGGCACCATCTTCTTTGGCTAATTCGGGGTCGAAATTTGGCCAGGGCTGCTTCAAAACCGGACCCTGTCGTCCGATTTCCTCCCACATCTCCTCGCAAATGTATGGGGCAAAGGGTGCCAGCAACAGAATGATTCGCTCCAAGACATCTTTGAGAACCGGACCGCTCAATTGCGCTTCCTGCGCGTAAAGCTCGTTGATCAATTCCATGAAGGCCGCAATGGAGGTATTGAAGTGCCATCGCGATTCAAAATCCACGGTGATCTTTTCAATCACCTGATGCAGCTTGCGCAACACCTTTCTATCCGCTTCTGTCAAATCGCCAGGCAGATTCATCCGATCCACACTGCGCGTTACAAACCGGTAGACACGGTCGATGAAGCGGTATGATCCTTTGGCTCCAGAATCAGTGAAGTCCAGATCGCGCTCTGGTGGTGCTGCAAATAGTTCGAACAGCCGACCCGTATCAGCACCATACTGCTCCACCAGCGTATCGGCGCTAATCACGTTGCCTTTGCTCTTGGACATCTTGGCCCCGTCTTTGATGACCATGCCTTGGGTGAATAGGCGGGCCGCTGGTTCATCGTTACTGATCAGCCCCAGATCGCGCATCACTTTCGTCCAAAAGCGGGAATAAATCAGGTGCAGAATTGCGTGTTCCACCCCGCCGATGTATTGGTCAATCGGAAACCAGTAGGCAATCTTTTTAGGATCAAATGGTGCCGTGCTGTTCTTGCTGTCACAGTAGCGGTAGAAATACCAGGAAGAATCAACGAACGTATCCATGGTGTCGCTTTCCCTTTCGCCAGGGCCGCCGCACTTGGGACATATCGTGTTCATAAATTCCGGAACCATGGCCAAGGGAGAACGGCCTTGGCCGGTAAATTCCACATCGTCAGGCAACAGCACTGGCAATTGATCATCCGGCACAGGGACCACGCCGCAAGTCTTGCAGTGCACCATGGGAATGGGAGTGCCCCAGTAGCGTTGTCGCGAAACGCCCCAATCCTTGATTCGAAAGGTGATTGAACCTTCGCCAAAACCTTTCTGCACGGCTAACTCCGTCATCTGCTTGCGGGCCACTTCGCTGGGAAGTCCACTCCAAATGCCGGAATTTTCCACGATCCCATACTCTCCGAAGGCAGTCTCCACCTTTGAAGGCAGTTCCCCAGTTAGAGGACGGACCACAGGAATAATAGGAATTCCATAGGTGGTACAAAATTCAAAATCACGTTCATCATGTGCTGGAACCGCCATGATTGCGCCAGTGCCGTAGCCCATCAGAACAAAGTTGCCAACCCAAATGGGGACTTTTTGTTGGTTGTAAGGGTTCACAGCATAAGCCCCAGTGAACAGGCCTTCCTTACCAATGTCGCCAGGGCCTTTCTGCGCCTGGGCATCAATCATCGTCTTAACTTTGACGTATTCTTCGCCCAGCATCAGTTGCGAAGTAAGCGGATGCTCGGGTGCAAGAATCACGCAGGTAGCACCGTAGATGGTGTCCACGCGAGTGGTGAAAACCCTGATTTTTTGGTCAGTGCCTTGCAGTGTGAAATCGACCTCAGTACCTTCGCTGCGTCCAATCCAATTGCGCTGCATAGCCAGCACTCGATCTGGCCAGGAGCCTTCCAGCTTGGCAATGTCGTTGAGCAATTCGTCGGCATAGGCAGTGATTTTCAGGAACCATTGCACCAGTTCTTTCTGCTCAACTGGAACGTCCTCATGGCGCCAACAGCAACCATTCACCACCTGTTCATTGGCTAATACTGTGGCGCATTTGGTGCACCAGTTCACCCTGGCGTTTTTGCGGTAGGCCAAACCTTTTTCATACATGCGGATAAAAATCCACTGATTCCAGCGGTAATATTCCGGATCGCATGTAGAAACTTCGCGGTCCCAATCGTAGCTGAACCCCATGCGCCGATGTTGCCGCTTCATGTGTTCAATGTTGTACTGGGTCCACTCCCGCGGTTTGCGATTGTTTTTGATGGCCGCATTTTCTGCGGGTAACCCGAACGAATCCCATCCCATGGGGTGCAGCACATTGAACCCACGCATCCATTTATAGCGAGCCAGGGCGTCGCCTATAGCATAGTTTCGGATGTGGCCGATGTGCAGTGTGCCGCTGGGATAGGGGAGCATTTCCAGCACATAATATTTCGGCTTGGAGGAATTTTCCTCAGGGGCGAATAGCTTTCGGTCGGCGGCCCACCGTTCGCTCCACTTCATTTCTATGGAATTATGTTCGTAGCTTTTTTCGGGCATGTTGATTGTTGTGAGAAAGTCGAAGCGGCTTCGCAGGCGGCGAAAACCTTCCACTTCATCTTAACCTGCCTTGCGCAGACCTCTTAACGCGGCCATGTCCCGCAAATGACCGTCGTCTTCTGAAGGAGTCTCCAGAATAAAAACTTTCTCCCGAAGTTGAGAGCAATTGATGATGCGCCCAAAAGCTTCCAGACCAATTTGGCCTTTGCCAATATTGTCATGCCTGTCCACATGGGAACCCAGTGGCGGCTTTGAATCGTTGGTATGAATTACCGGAACATTGTCCAATCCTAATAGGGCTTCAGCAAGTTCCAAAGTCCCCGCCAGCCCTTCTTCTAAATGAATGGGGAATCCGGCAGCGAACAGATGACAAGTATCCAGACAGTAGCCGATTCCAATGGACACATCCTTCTGACTCCGCTGGCGGAGTTCGGCAATTTCTTCTAATCGACAACCCACTGCTGACCCTTGACCCGCTGAATTTTCCAGCAGGATCTGCAACCGTTGACTACTCAAGCCTTGAGTGGCCTCAATCAACCCTGCTGATCCTAATCGGATAGCCTCCTCCATCCCAATGTCTTTGGAACTTCCCGGATGCACCACCAAATACTCCGCCCCCAAAACAATGGCCCGATCCACTTCACCACGGAAAGCGGCAATGGACTTGGCGCGAATGCCGGGATCGGCGGAACACAGATTGATCAGGTAATTGGCGTGAATCACCAATGGGGTTAAGCCAAGCTTGGTGCGCGCTCTTTCTAAAAGTTGAGCTTGTGTTTTATCAGGCGGCGGGGCGTGCCACATGCGCGGACTGGAAGAAAATATTTGGTAGGCATTGGCCCCTTGCGCGGCGGCACTCTCGGCGGTCTTTTCCAACGTGCCTGCGGAAGCGGCGTGAAATCCTAATCGAAATGACATCTTTTGATTCTAAGTCTAAATCCTAATGGCTCCGGCATTGGTGCTAAGAAGATTTCTCAAAGTCTTTGAGTCGCGTGTACCATTGAGTGGCTTTAAGCAAAAGGGCAATCTCTAGAGGTGAGAAATAGTTTTTTAAGTTTTGGATTATTGACAATATTGACTGCGCCAGCGCAAGCTGGAGTATTTACGTTGACCGGCGTGGATAGCGGTAAGGGAGCAAATGTTCAGTACTACCACAATGGAACTACTGCAAGCGGATTCGCTGGTGTAATTTTTGGAACATATAATGGCGTGAGCGTCAGCCCGCTGTTTTGTGTGGATCTGTTCACTGATATTAACTACGGCAATTACGATTCTAATCCGCTGACACCAAACCTTGTGAGGCATGAAGATCGTGCTGCCTGGCTTTACATCAACAGGCTTTCTACGGTGGTTTCCGCCGATACAGGACTTGCTTTGCAGGTTGCAATTTGGGACATTGTGCACGACGGCGGAGACGGTTTGGCGGCTGGTGCGGGCCTGGTAAATAGCAGCGCCACCAGCCTGATCAATTTAACGCAACTGCAAATTGACTTGGCCACGGCGTACATTTTGGAGAGTAAAGGGAAGTCGGTTACCAGCGGGGTATCCATCTATCAAAACTTCGCGCAAGGGACCCATGCTGCAGCGCAAAACTTGATGGGAGTTCAAGCGCCGGTGCCTGAACCGACTACCCTGGTGATGGCGGCTGCCGGTGTGGCTGGCATTGTTTTCGCACGCTTCCGCGCGAAGAATGCTTGACTTGTAAAATAGCCTTTTAAACTGACCCGGCCCACCAATCCTTCTATAGGATGGTGGTCCGGATTCTTGCGGGTGCGGAAAATTTTAATCGTTGTACTGGAAGGTGCCTACAAAAGCGCTGCGCTTTTCCGGGCTAGACCAAGTGGTGCCCAAAGCATCGCCTTTATAGCTGTGAGCCAAAGCATAGGCGGGCATGGCATGTTCCACGTCGGTCAAAGGTTGATACCAAACCAGCTCATTGGAGCAAAGATGATCGCCATCAAAAATGGGACGGGTTTCAATTGCGGCAAATTTGCCTGCCTTCAAAGTGGCCTTGGAACTGTGAACATTGTTGTTTTCAAAAGTGAGACTTATCGGCGCATATTCCACGCGAACAATGTTGTGAAGCAGATCCTTTGACATTCTCTTGGCAAAATTCTGCAAGGCTTGCCGCTGTTCCACATTGGCTTTTTCATCAATAATTAGAACAGATTTGACGGGGTAAGATGTATGGTGAACGTCGCCTAAAGTGGACGATGCTTTGACGGCTGCGACAACTCCTAACCCTTCCAGGTTGACGCCTTCGTAACTACCTTTTTCAATCTTCCAGCCGAACACTGCCAAGTCGCCTACCAATCCAACTTCCGAGTTAGCAAAACAAGGGCCGGTAAACACGTCCGCTGTACGTGCTTCGACGTAAGCGCCACGGATCTGGGTTGCTGGTAAACCAGCGCCCATTAAGAATGATGCCGAAAATGCGATGGTGAAAATAGATTTCATGCCGGGACTCCTTCCCAACTCTAATACTACATCTGATTTTGGGTCGTGTGCAATCGAGTGGCTACCCCTCAAAGCAGAGTTGCCTGAATTTTACATGAGACAAGATGTCCTGAATGCGACAAGTTGTCGCTACAAGATGCGAACAAATTTCTTTATTTTCATCATTTTCAGTTTGGTTGTTCAGTTGCATTTGAGGTAACCATGAGATCTAATTTTTTTGCTCCATTGGGCATTTTGGCAGTCGCAAGCTTTTGCTTCGGCCAATCACCCAATAGCGATCAATCCCCCAAAATTTCTCCTGACCTTGCACAAAAGCTAGCATCCGGCACCTCTGGCGAAGTGGATTTAATCGTCACGTTCAAAGAACAATCCAGAGTGCGGCAACTGGCTAATCGTGCCTGGAATGCAAAGAATGTGAGGGTCAACCACAACCTTTCTTTTATTAACAGTGCGGCTATCCGCATCCCAATCGCTGAACTGGCCAGTATCGTAGCCGATCCTGAGGTGGAATACATCACACCCGATCGCGACCTTGCGCCGACGCTGAATAAAGGTCGAGCAGCGATTCAACAAGAAGTGCAGTGGAAGATGCTGGGCTACGACGGCTATGGCATCCGTGTTGCCGTGATTGATAGCGGCATCAATGACAATGAAGCCTTTGCCGATGGAACAATTTCACGGCTGGTCTATCAGAAGTCGTTTATTACCGGAGTCACCAGTACAACCGATGGCTATGGCCATGGAACCCACGTTGCCTCAATCATTGCTGGCGACGGTGAGGGCAGCGATATTCCAACTGCGAAATATCGGGGAATGGCACCCTATGCCGATATCGTGAACCTTCGGGTTCTGGACGATAATGGCGTGGGAAAAGATAGCTACGTGATTGCCGCCCTGCAATGGATCATCCAGAACCAAGCTGACAAAAAGACGAATCTAAGAATTCGAGTTGTTAATTTGTCGCTCGGTCGCCCGGTCTACGAAAGCTACAAGACCGATCCTCTTTGCAAAGCGGTGGAGGCGGTCTGGAAGGCTGGAATTGTGGTGGTGGTAGCGGCTGGCAACGATGGACGCAATAATCAAGGGAACTCAAACGGGTACGGCACCATCAATTCGCCGGGCAACGACCCTTACGTAATTACCGTGGGAGCATCGAACACGTTCGGTACGGACACACGCAATGATGACATGCCCACATCGTATAGCTCCAAGGGACCAAGCGTCATTGACCATATCGTTAAACCCGACCTGCTTGCACCAGGCAACAAAATAGTGGCGCTGGGCAGTGGTAAGTTGAAGTTCGATAACCCAGCCAATGTGGTGGATCCTGCAAACAGCTATATGCAGTTGAGCGGCACCAGCATGGCTACGCCGTTTGTCACAGGAGCAGTTTTACTTCTTCTTGACAACTACTCCACCTACACACCAGACCAAGTGAAGTACCTGTTAATGAAGAACGCCTGGCGCGGATTTGCAACAACGAGTAGTGTGACTGATGGTTCATCGAAGTTTACCATCAGGAGCGATATTTTTACGGTGGGAGCGGGATATCTTGATGTTTACGCGGCTATCAACGATTCCTATACCGGCAAAGCATTGTCGCAATCGCCGACTGCGGTGTATAACTCGATCACGAAAATGGTCACATTGGTCACTGGAGCGAACGTCGTCTGGGGTGATTCCACAACCCCGTTCAGTGTCGTTTGGGGCAACAATGTAATGGTTGGGACCAATGTGGTGTGGGGAGATAGCGTGGTCTGGGGAAATGCCACACCAGCGGCCAACAGTGTGGTGTGGGGTGACAAGACTCTGAACGCTTCCTCTAAAGCTGACGTTGTGAGTGGCGAATCCAGTAAAGTACTGATCAAAGGCGAATAAACGTCGACTCTAACGGCGAAACGGCCTCGACTGGAATCTTCCGTCGAGGCCGTTTGCATTTTCACTATCTTCACACTTACAAAGCTAAGTAGCACTTGCGAGCTTCATTGCACTCGTATTCATCCACTAACTTGCTATCCGGACCTAAACAATTCTGCGTCTTGTGGCACCAGAACAATCGGTCGTTGCCGTGCGGAACTTGCGGGTCCCACTCGGCTTCAATGAACATTCCCTTCCACCGCAAATTGTCACAGCGGTCATCGTCAATAACCGTCAACCCTGCCCGTTCTCGTTTGAAAACCGACATAAGCTACACCGGAAGGCCAGCAGCCTTCAGAATGGCTCGCTTCACAGCCACCTTGGCCAACTGCACCTTGTAACCATTTTCAGAAAGAGGGGTTGCATTGGCCACTGCTGCTTCACCAGCACGTTCCGCCAACGCTGCGTCGATCTTCTTGCCAGTTAGCATCTGTTCGGCCTGCGATGCCCGCCATGGCGTCGCCGCCACGTGACCCATCACAACTACTGCCGATTTCACCATGCCGCCCGCCATCATCAAATTAACCGATGCCGACGTCAATGGCCAGTCCACTGCTTCCCGATGCCGTACTTCATAAGTGGCATTGGTTCCTGCGGCCGGAATCATAATCTGCGTCAGAATCTCATTCGGCTTCAGGGCGATTTCGCGCTCCCCATTTGACTTCGGAGAAACGAAAAATTCACTCATCGGGACGTCTCGCTTTCCACTGGCTGAGACCAAAGTTACCTTTGCCCCTAATGCCACTAAAGCAGGTCCAAAGCTGGACGCACTGACGAACAATGCCGGACCACTGCCGAAAATGGCGTGATACTTGTTCTCACCAGTCGTCACCAAGCTTTTGCCATTTTCATCCTGACCCAACAAGCCATTACCTCGTCGGAAATACCAGCAACGTGGCCGCTGGCACAAATCGCCGCCAACGGTACCCATGTTGCGCAATTGCGGACTGGATACTTCCAATGCCGCTTGGGCCAGCGATGGATACATTTGCCGCACCAGCGCATTCGACGCCAGTTCATCCAAAGTCACCGTTGCGCCAATGCGAA
>JAYWBH010000715.1:0-3284 GCA_043781815.1 Bryobacterales bacterium
ATGAAGGGTTATGAGGTGAGCATTATGAAGTCTGCCATGGATATGATTCCCGGATTGCGTGGCGGTCCAGTACGGCCCCCGCTAGTGAACACTGCGGCAGCGGATATTGCCGATTTGAAGAAGCTGATGAAACTCTACGCCGCCTACGATAAATCCTAATTTTTCGCGTTCGGGAGTTTTAGGTGGGACAGGCATCCCTGCCTGTCCTCTTGAACCTTGAAAATATCCCAGAGAAAATTCAGGCTTACTCACTTCTGGACAGCAGCGATTTAAATTGAAAGGAATCCCACCACTGGGTTTTCATCACAGCCAAGCTCAGCATCAAGCTCGTCATCGCTAAAAAGTATACTTCCGTCTCCAACACTGAAAGCGTTCCTTTCCAAGGTCCGAACCATCGGCCATAAACCAGTTCAATGTGGACCCAGTACACCACCATGCTGGCTTTGCCCATTTGGGCGACCCAACTCCAGCTCCCTGGTCGGAACGACATGGTCCAAAAATAGGCAGCAACAATCAGCAACAAGTTCAAACCGGTCTTGATCAGAACCAGACCCGGTCCGTCCACCCAAAAGTTGGAGTTGGGATATAGCGAAAAAGGTAGATTGGAAAAATATTGCGATCCAAAAATAAGTGGCGTTCCCAGTAGCGCTGCCCAAGTCATCAGCCACGGTAAATTTTCCTGACTGGACAAGCGCAAAGCGGTACCCACGGCTACTCCAAAAGATACATAAGCAGCCCAGGGGAAAAATGTAAAGAAGCGCGCATCGGGGACAAAATAGTGCATCAGGTTTTCGCTAGGCCAGCCCGATGTATAGGGCGTGACTAACGGTGCCAGAAATGTGATCGCCAAGCCCATCCACAGCGCCAAGTGACCTCGCGTTACGCCTGGAACGAACACCAAGAAACTGTGCACCGTTAAGGCTAAGCCCATGCAGTTTAAAATGTCGACAGTGAATAAATCATCGGCACTGGTTTGTCCCCAGCCGAACAAGTAAAGCTGAAGTCGGAACAGGAATGCCATCACCCACAAGTAACCGGACCGGCGCAATGCCTTAAACAGTCGATCCATAGGGGCCAATTGTTGACGTTCCGAGCCATCCATAAGGAACGCCAGCGTGATTCCGGTTAGAAAAAGGAATGCTGCCGGAGGGAAGCCGCCAATAAATTGCGATAACACAAAGTGGCTTTCCTCATGCAGCTTCACATCGGTGAACGAGTGCGATACGTGGCCATGCAGCATCATGATGGCGGCAAAGCCTCTGGCCCAATCCAGGAATTCCAATCGCCCTGATTTTTTCGTCTTCGGAGGAGCCATTAAAAAGAAGGGGTCAGTCTTTCAAAGGATATTCACGCTTCACGTTCTTTGGTAGTTTCAACGTTACATCCGCTTCAGACAAAGTTGGATTCCACTGTATCTCAGAATAGGTGGACATTTCAAAATCGCCGCTCGGTTTATGAAACTTTTGTTGCACCGGATAACCGGTGGTCAAGGGGATCCACATCTCCACCCGTTTCAAATGTTCCAACACCTTTTCGGATTTTGGTATCAGTTCAATGCGGCTGGTAAGCTTTCCGTTAATCATTTCTTCGCCTGTCACTTTCAGCGTATAGCTTGCTTCCAATTCTTTGGCGGTGCTGCCAAACCCCAGCAGCATAAACTGATCTACCAGATTGGCATACTTACCCAAATCCACTTCTTGCACCGTGGCGATTTTAGGGAGAAAATTTTCGTACTTGCGCCTGCCGATGGTCGTCGAACGCGGCGCAGGCTCCAGCACGTCGATCTTGATTCTGGTATCGCCAGCCTTCACTTTTTTGATGGCAATGGTCCCTGATTCCTCAGTCTTGTCCTTGATCACAGCCGTATAGCTAACGCGCTTAATCTTGGCCGTCAAACCCTTGAACTGGGCCGCCGCCTGATCAATTCTCGCTTCTGCAGCAGCTAGTGTTTCAGCAGCCTGAAGACTGTAGGTTGTAAGAAAGATTACTGCAAAAATCCTGTGCACAACAACTGGGATGCGCCTCATCGTCATCCGGTTACTTCTCCGGACGGGTGTGGGCAATATAGCCCCGCACAGTGTTGTCTTCAATGATCGGAGTAAGGTCGAACAATACTTGTTTTCGTTCCATTTTCTTGTGCAGCATTTCACTCACTCGTTGCATCCGTTGATTCTCTGGAATGCTTTCCAAAATGGATCGTCCAATCCAAAAGCGATGGTCGATTCCATCGGTAGGCAGCATCACTATGCTGGACGCAATGGGCTGATCATGAAACAATTCCCTGGGCGTAAGAAAAATGAAGGCCAGGATGCCGACCACCATCACATCGTACTGCCATCCGCCGCGGGGGTAGTCCCAAAGTATGAAGCGTTTAAGGGCTGTGAACATTTTCCTCCCCAGTGTAGCAATAGAAGTTAACCGGAATAAGCGGTCACGTTTGCCGTAGTGGTTCCGACCCCTTCAATTCTGGCTCGGACGTGATCGCCAGCTTTGATACGAGCCCCTTTAGGACAGCCAGTTGAGATCAGGTCACCAGGGTAGAGCGTAAAAAAGTCGCTATGATAGCTGACCAGATGGTATGGCCGATGGCGCATGTTGCGCACAAAGTCACGCGAGCAGATGCCGTCATTATGTTCCGTGATCACTTCCAGTTCGTTGACGTCGGCAATCTCATCGGCAGTCACAATCACCGGTCCAAAACTGAAGAAGGTATCAATGCTCTTGGCACGGGTAAGATAGCGCGGGTTCTTCACCAGCACGTCCAGAGCGGTTAAATCCAACGTGGTGGTGTAGCCGAAAATCACGCTGGACACTTCCTCCATAGGAACAAAGCGACACTTCTTGCCGATCACAATGCCCAGTTCTCCTTCCGCATCCACATCGTTGGAAATGCGCGGCGGTGGAAGAATAATGTTGCCGCCCGGTTCAAACATGCAGGAAGCAGGCTTCATAAAACTGCCCGGTTCTTCCGGTTGTACGGCGTTGATATCTTCCGCGTGAGATTTGTAATTCAGGCCAATGCACCAGATTTTAGGTGGAACAGGGTAGGGAAGCAGCGGAGTGATTTCGGTGGGTGGCACCGCTTCTGCCTGCCCGGAGTCTTTCAATGCTGTAAGGTCACCAGATTCAATGATGGCCAATAAATCATTGGGAATCTTTGTGCCGAACTTGGCGTTGATGGCAGTGATGGGCACAATGCCAGCAGGGGTAACCACACCTGCGTGGATCTGGTTTTGATATCGGAAGCGGAGTAGTTTCATGTTTTGCTAAATGGAGCGGGCAAT
>JAYWBH010000716.1:0-3280 GCA_043781815.1 Bryobacterales bacterium
AAGCAACGCTGGGCCAGTTCGCTGGGAATGAAATTACTGGTTGGGTAGCGGCCCAGACTTTTGCCACTTCCATCAATCCACATGCCTTCCCCGTAAACGCCGGCCAGATCGTCACCATGTTCCTGCAGATGGGCGACGGCAGAGCGAACTGCACCAGGATAATACGTATCGTCAGCAGGCAAATAGGCAAAAATGGAACCGTGAGCAAGTAGAAATCCGCGCTGAATGGCATCGCTAGCGCCATTGTCTTTACCGGTGATGTAACGCAACCGACCGCTGTATTGCTCCAGAATTTCCAAGGTGTTATCGGTGGATCCACCGTCGACAACGATATATTCAATATTCGGATAATTCTGGGATAGAACGCTTTCAATCGTATCTTGAATGAACGAACCCATATTCAAGCTTGGGGTAACGATGGATACCAGCGGATAATTTTCGTCTGCTAAAGGGTATACCCTCTGCGCCATTTATTATTTCTCCCGTCAAATGAATCGACGTACTCTCTCCGCCGATACACTTATGCTCTCTAGAGTGTAGCAAAAAGTCCTGTCCGTCTAAAGCCGAGGTTGCGTTAAACTCTTTTGATTTGAGCAAGATTGAAGGATTTTCAGAATGGGATGGGACAAGTTGAGAATTCAGGAAAGACTGCGCGAGGCAGCCTTTCCTGGTAAGTTATTGAACTACACCGGATGTAGTCCGATTGATCAGATTCATATCGGCACCTGGATTCTTTCCGTCGGTGGCCTTACGGTAGTACGGACTGGATGGCGCAATGCTGTAATCGCCGCCAGCCATGTTGGTGAATCCGACGTCTGTTAGGGCAATGGGGAAGGAATTATTTGGAGGATTTTCCGCTGCCAATCCGCCTTGCATTACGTTCCCTTTCATTGACCAGGTGGATTGGTAAGCATTCAACGCGATTGTTCCGCTGCCCACCCCAGCCCCGTAAATGCCTAATGTATTACTCTGAAAAACGTTGTTCTCAAGACGAAGTCCTGAGCCTGGTTCATAATCCAAGTCCACCAGGGTCAGACCTTGCGACAGCACGGTATTGTGATTTGCCCAGATATCAACCGGATGGTGCACCAGAAAAAGGAATGCTCCACGTCCCCAGAAGTTGGGATCGCTGTTGGCCTGATCAATGCCAATCAACAGGTTGTCCTGAATCAAAATTCGACGGGTGGCACCGGCGTTGCTGGAGTCATCAAAGCCTGAAACGGTGATACCAGAACCAGCGTTTCGAATGATGTTTCCGATGATTTTCACATCCTCCACCACGGCCCACGGCGCACCGCCCGCCTCTGTACGCACAGTCAGCATAATGGCAGTACCGCGAACTGACGGATGCCAATCATTTTCCAGCACATTGCCTGTGAAAAGAATATTCCGTCCGTTCTTCAATTCAAAATGATGTTTGACGATCAAGTTAAGCGTCTTCCAAGCTAACGGCTTCAGGAAATGATTGTGGCTCACCACAATGCCCGCAGGAACAAGGTTGGTGATGGAAGGAGTTGCGCCGCCGAACATAAGACCCAAGCCAGCAGCCTCAATATGATTATTTTCGATTAGAATTGGACCCGTTCCATTCCAACCAAGCATGCCTTGCGTTTCCTGAACATCGCTGAAGATGTTGGCAATGTAGGAATCGCGCACAGTGATGGCAGCTCCATTCAGTGCAATGGCGCGCTTGCTCCCTGCGGTGGCATCGCCGTGAATGTAACAACGGTCAATGACAATGTCGTGAGGAAGATCGGCAACAGTGGATTGATAGCCATCGCCAATGCGCATCAGGTCGTAATTATAGATACCAACATCGGAGCGAATCTCAATGCCGATTAGTTTCCAATGATGGGACCGGGTAGAAAAAGTGATCGGGGTGTTGGAACCTACAGCCTGCAATACAGGCATCAGCGAGGTTTGACTTGGACCGACTCGCTTGAGCGCGGGCAGGCGGGCATATTGCGAGCTTCTGACCGTGATCCAACCAGTCCCGGTTTTTTCAGGGAAGCTGAACTGGCCAGCGAAAACTGCTCCGGCGGCCAAGGTGATTGTATCGCCGGGAAGGGCCGAATTGATGGCTGCCTGAACATTGCCACCATTGGGCACGGCAATGTCAGACGCATGTACGGAGAGGCCGAAAACAAAGGAAAAGTTAATGAATAATGAAATGTTTGATGAGAGTTTGTGGGTCAAGTTGAAGCTCCTGCCTTACGATAAACTACTTCGGCGAGAATTCAACCAAACTACACAGTAATAGAGGAATTTTAAGTTATGAAGGGAGTGCAATGCTAAGGTGATGCTTAGGCATTACCACTCCCTTGCGGCGTTGAAACCCCTTGGTTTATTGCCGGTTACACGTTTGCGGCAGAGGGATGCAGGTAAGGTTTTCTATATGGTCGGCTTAATAATTTGTTGGCTTGATCGTCATTTGTGATGCGATGTTTTGCCGGATCCCAGATTAAGGTTCGTCCCAATTTCATGGACATATTCGCCAGAATACAACTGGCCGTGGAAATATGACCTTGTTCGATATCGGCTACTGGCTTTTCCCTTGAATCAATGCACGAAAGAAAATTCTTCATGTGACCACGAATGGCCGGGGCCACGTGACGTTCCAAATCCTTTTCCGTGCGGTCTTCAGGGAACTGTTCGTATTCGTAGGTCACGTCCTTGTGGATTGGCGTGCCTTGTTCCGGAATAAAATCGTAACTCTGGACGCTGGCTTTCAGTGTTCCTTTATCGCCATAGAAAGTGGCACCCCAAGGATATTTAGGGTCGGGTGCGGCACCGTAACTGCGATGGTTCCAGATCACTTTCAGATCGCCGAAATCGAACGTGGCCGTTTGGGTATCGGGAATGTTGGCTTTACTTTTTTTATCTACCAGGATGCCGCCGGAAGAGGAGATACTCTTCGGCCAACCCAGATCCATCATCCAACGAACCATGTCCAACATGTGGACGCACATGTCGCCCACAATGCCGTTGCCATATTCTTCAAAGGCACGCCACTTACGAGGATGCACCAGTGGATTGTAGGGGCGCAGCGGAGCGGGACCAGTCCAGGCATCGTAGTCGAAATAATCAGGTGCCTTAGCATCTGGTGGGTTGCTGGTTTCGCGCATGTGATAGTAGCAATAAATTTCCACCACGCCGATTTTGCCCAATTTGTTTTCGCGAATAATTCGATCTCGAGCTTCAATTAAATGGGGAGTGGATCGGCGCTGCGTGCCCACTTGGACCACCCGTTTATATTTGCGGGCGGCGGCCAACATGGCGT
>JAYWBH010000717.1:0-3277 GCA_043781815.1 Bryobacterales bacterium
GCTCAACCAACGCTTCGGCCAGTTGCTGGGGGTTGGCAATGGTTGCCGAACAGCAGATAAATTGCGGTTTGGAACCGTAAAACTCACAAATCCGCTTCAATCGTCGAATCAAGTTAGCCAAATGGCTGCCATAAACGCCGCGATAATAGTGCAGTTCATCGATGATGAAATAGCGCAGGTTCTCAAAAGCCTTGGCCCACTTGGTGTGGTGTGGCAGAATGCCGCTATGCAACATGTCCGGATTCGTGAACACAACATTGGCCCGTTCTCGAATGGCTCGGCGGGCGTCTTGCGGCGTATCGCCATCGTAGGTGAAAGCGCGGATATCGGAACCCATCGATTCCACCAGAGCATTGAACTCCTGTAGCTGATCTTCGGCTAGCGCCTTGGTCGGAAACAGATACATGGCTCGTGCCCCAGGATCGGCCATTAAGTGGCTCAATACGGGCAGGTTATAGCACAGCGTTTTGCCACTGGCGGTGGGCGTAACCACCACCAGATTCTTATCGGCAGCCACCAAATCGAACGCTTCAGCCTGGTGGGAGTACAGTTGCCCAATGCCGCGTTTAGTAAGCGCTTGGGCCAGTTTTTCGGGAACTTGTGGGGGAATAGGTGCGAATTGACCTGGTTTTGCAGGCTGATGGTGGATCGATCGGATGGGGGAATTGCCATCGCCCATTCCTTCCCGGAAATGGTTGAGAGCCCCTTCAACCCCCGTAGGACGGCGAAGTGCCTGTTTGACGGTTTCAGCCGCCGAGACGGAATCGGGCGGCGTATCGCCCGAAGGGTCTGGAAAACTTAAAGACAGATTCATATACCTTCGCCTTTTCTTTGCTATGGTACACGAAACCGGGCGCTTGGTGGGGGAATAGTATTAGTTCGTTTTTATCCGAATGAATTCATACCTTTCAAGGGTTGCAGCAATGCGGTAAGGACGATGGGAAATCAGCTCAACGCCGTCTTCCCGCAGTTCTGTACGCATGACTTTGCCCATGCACCGTATCCGGACTTGAGTGCTAGCACTGACCGAAGATGGAAGAGTGACCATGTACTCGATGGGATCACCGACCTCCATCTGATTTTCGGAAGTGAACAGCACACCACCGGAACTCATATTATGGGTTTCACCTGTTAAATGCACGGGGACCGATCCAGTACGGACCAGTTCAACTGGCAGGTTCAATTGAAAGCGTTTTGTTCTTCTTTGTTCCGACACAACACGTCCACTGTAATGTGAACTACTTAATACGTCAATAGAGGTAGTACCAAGATTAAGGTTCGCGATTGAGTACTTTGTTGAAATTGCTGGATTTTTCTACTAGTACTATAAACGCTCGATAGTTAGGAATCTACAGCCAAAGTGGCTTCTAACTTATTTATTGTGAACAGCTTGCAGTTTCGAACCGTTTTCACAGCGTATAGTACCTTGATCTCAATCTGACCTGTCGGACGATAGAACCAAAGCCGTAACAACTTTAATTTTTCAGCCGAAGCATTTTCAGGAAAGTTCCTTTTCATGCCCGCTAGTCTGGCATGGAGGCGATGGAAGGACTAATCCTGATTTAACCTAAAGCGCACAAAGTAAATCGGATACTAATCCTGGTCCATTGGTCACTCACACCTTTCGACGGGTAAGGTCCACCTAAGGTTGCAGAGTGTATTTTGTGATCGCCAAGACCCACTGGATGCGATGAGTAGTAAGGTACTAAGCGGTCATTTCGCTAAGCGGGTCGCTTGCCTGGCTACCATTTGCCAGCCACTAGCGTGCTTCACCCAAACGTGCAGCACATTCATATTTACGATATTGGTTGAGCTGTGCCACAAGTCCACTTTGCCTTTGACCAATGCCGTATTCCCGTTGATGCGGACAATGGTATCAGTCAGTTCCAGCTTTTCGACAATGGATTTCCCCGATGTGATGGATTTAATCACGTCGGCCTTGCTTTCCTCTTGCCCAGCGGAATGGGTGTAAGTCAGATCGTCACTGAGCAGCTTTTCAAGGGCGGCACCGTCGCGATGGATCATCGCCTGTTTCAAGGACTCCATAGCGGCCAATACTTGTTTGGTCTCAGAATCTGCCGCGCATAGTGCCATTGCGCATAGTACTGCCATGAGGATGATTTTCATATCTTCTAAAGTCTACTCGATTTGAACGCCTCTAAGCACATTCGACGCGTTTAGCGACGCGTGGTGCGGGCCGCTGGCACCCGAACTGCTTCAAACGCTCCGGCACTGGCTGATATTGCGTTGGCCAGATGCACTATGGATTGATCCGTGATGTGGGCCATGGCGTTGATGCTCATCCCTTCAGCTTCCTTGAGGAAAATCAATTGCTTCTGATCCTCTTCATGATCAATACGCAGCCAATCTCCGGCAATTACTTGTTCGGTGGCCATCAGGTTAGACATCGGCTGAACAATCAAGCGCTCCAACGCCCGCTTAAGATGGCGAGCACCGTACTTCAGGTCGACTCCTTCCTGCAATAGAAAGTTTTTTGAGGCTTCGGTTACTGTGAAAACAAAAGAACGCTCGCCCAGGGATTGAAAAATACGATTTTGGATCATTCGCAATTCAATATCCAAAATACGTCGAATGTCACCTTCTGCCAACGGTTTGAAAACCACAATCTTATCCAGACGATTCATGAATTCCGGCGTGAATTTCTTGCGGGCGGCCTCCACACCACTTCGATTGATTTTTGCAGTCATCTTTTCATCGAGAGCTTCGCCCTGTTGAATAGTCTTCGATGAGCTCAATCCGAAACCCAGACGAGGCGCCAGCAGGCTACTCATTTCGGATGCGCCCAGATTTGAGGTCATGAAGATCATCGCCTTGCTGAAATCCACTTTGCGATTGTCGCCCAAAGTCAAAGTGGCCTTATCCAGAATTCCCAATAACAAGTTCCACAAGGAGTCGCTGGCTTTTTCGATTTCATCGAACAGCACAAAACTGATCTTCACTTTTTCCGTATGAAATTGGTTGATTGTCTCCTGACTGAGCAAGGGATGCGTTTCCCGATGCCCCAGATAACCTGGAGGCGACCCTATCAGTTTCGCGATTTCGTGGCTATGCTGAAATTCCGCGCAGTCAATTTTGATCACGGCCCGCGGATTATTCAACATACTTTCCGCCGTGGCTTCCACAATGCGCGTTTTTCCCGTACCAGTTGGACCCAAGAATAGGAAATTTCCGATGGGGCGCCCAGGAGGATTCATGCCCGTCAGGTGCATTTGATAAATATTGACAATCTGCTGGACTGCTTCTTCCTGCCCGACAA
>JAYWBH010000718.1:0-27077 GCA_043781815.1 Bryobacterales bacterium
AGTTCTTTTTCTTCTTCCGAATCCAGCAGACCGAAGCTCGCGAGGAGAGCTTTATCGCGGATGGAATCGTAGTCAACAGAATTTTCCATTAACTTGCCCTCCTTGCTTCCATTCGCAACACGCCTAATGATTGTCTTAGTTTTGACATTCCTAACCTAATTCTAGTTTTTACAGTTCCCAGCGGAATTCTCAACTGATCTGCTACTTCAGGGTGAGTCAAATCATTAAAGAATGACAGCAAAATTGCATCCCGTTGTTCAACAGGCAAATCTTCCAGCGCCCTTCGTACATACTTCACAGATTCTTTTTCCACCGTTTGCGATTCCGGTGTTTCGAACGTAGTAGCCAGTTCACTCAAGTCTTTCTCGCCGATTGAAACCAAGTGGTGGTTCCGTTGGGATCGTAACCTGTCAATGGCACGGCTTCGCGTCATGGTTACTAACCAGGCCATTACGCTTCCCCTCTGGGATTCAAAACGATTGGCCGTGCGCCACACTTGCGAATAGACGTCCAAAGTAATTTCTTCAGCATCGGTGGGATTGCTAAGAATTCTGAGCGCCAAGCTATAGACCAGGCGACTTGAGGAATCGTATAACTCGGCCAATGCACTTTCATCACCGGCAGCAATTCTGGTTATTTGGTCGCGCCATTGCACTTCTTGTGTGGATACCTCTCTTTGTAAGACTACGATGGAAGCCGAGGGATTGGATTCGTCCATAAGATTTAAATTTTATCTCTATTTCGGTACTACAATTTAAAACATGTTCTTCTCACGCAGGCTTTTTGCGCTTTTGATAATTCCAATCGCTTTGTCCGCCGCTCCTAAATACAAAGCGCTCGTTGTTGATGGACAGAACAACCACAAGTGGCAGGAGATGACTCCGCTGTTGAAAGAGATCCTGGAAGACAGTGGATTGTTCACCGTGGATGTGGCCACCAGTCCAGCCAAGGGTAAAGACATGGCTGACTTCCATCCCAAATTTTCCGATTATCAGTTGGTAGTTTCCAACTACAATGGCGAAGCTTGGCCCCAGGAAACACAGAAGGACTTTGAGGCCTTCGTCAAGAACGGGGGCGGCTTTGTTGTCTATCATGCGGCTGACAATTCCTTTCGCGAATGGCCGACGTACAACACCATGATCGGCCTGGGTGGATGGGGTGACCGCACCGAAAAAGATGGACCTTATCTGCGCTTCAGCGATGGCAAAGTTAGCTTTGACAACACCCCCGGCAAAGGTGGGCATCATGGCAAGCAACACGCGTACCTGATGACCACACGGAACCCGACCCACCCCATCATGAAAGGTCTTCCGGCAACTTGGATGCATGCCACTGATGAGCTGTATGATAGCCTTCGTGGTCCAGCGCAAAACATCACTTTGTTAGCCACTGCGTTTTCCGATCCGGCAACAGGTGGCACCGGAAAAGACGAACCTTTGTTGATGACTCTGAGCTACGGCAAGGGTCGCATTTTCCATACAGCACTGGGACATTATACCGATGCCATGAATTGCGTGGGATTCATCGTTACGCTGCAAAGAGGCGCGGAATGGGCTGTTACCGGCAAAGTGAAACAGAAAGTGCCTGCAGATTTTCCAACAGCAACTGCTGTTCAACAACGTCTTAAAAAACGTCCATAGTCGCCTGATACACTTTAACAAGATCATTCTATGAGAACTATCCGCCGCGTTGCGGTGCTGGGAGCCGGTACTATGGGTTCCCGCATTGCAGCTCACTTTGCCAACGCTGGAATTCCGGCTCTGCTGTTAGATATTGTTGTACCGAATCAACCCAACCGCAACGCTGCGGCGTTGAAGGGAATTGACACTGCGGCCAAGGCTCGGCCCGGTGGCATGTTCACCGATGAAGTTGCCCAACTGATCACCCCAGGCAACTTGGAAGACGACATTCCAAAGCTTGCCAATTGCGATTGGATCATTGAAGCAGTCACAGAGAACCTGGAAATTAAACGCAACTTGTGGCGTCAGGTGGAAGCTGTTCGCCAGCCAGATTCCATTGTTTCCACCAACACCAGCGGCATTCCATTGGCCCAAATCAGCGAAGGATTTTCGGAAAGTTTTCGCAAGCATTTTCTGGGAACGCACTTCTTCAATCCACCACGATATCTACACTTGGCCGAAGTGATTCCTGGTGCCGATACCAGTGCCGACATTCTATCTGGCGTCACCGCGTTTTGTGATCGCAAGCTGGGCAAGGGTGTGGTGCTTTGCAAAGATACACCGAATTTTATTGCCAATCGTATTGGCAGTTTTTACGGTGCCACGGTCTATAAACTGACCACCGAACAGAACTATAGCATTGAAGAAGTGGATGCACTTACCGGGTCACTGATCGGGTTGCCCAACTCCGCCAGCTTCCGCTTGATCGACATTGTGGGCTTGGATATTTGGGTTCACGTATCGAATAATTTGTATCATGCTGTGCCCAATGATCCTTGGCGCGAACGCTTTCTACCACCCCCCTTCATGGAAGAAATGATGAAGCGCAAATGGCTGGGCGATAAAACAGGCCAAGGCTTTTATCAACGTGTGGGACCCAAAAAAGAGATCCACGCTATAGACCGCACCACGTTTGAATATCATCCAGCAGCAAAAATAAAGTTCCCTTCCACTGAACAAGCCAAGCAGATTGAAGATTTGCCGAAGCGCTTGCAATACCTGGTTTCCCAGGACGACCGTGCAGGCAAATTTCTTTGGAGCCTGTTCAGCGATACGTTCCTTTATTGTGCCGAACGTATTCCAGAAGTGTCGGATCGAATCGTGGAAATTGATCGTGCCATGAAGTGGGGCTACGCGCATACCTATGGACCGTTTCAATTGTGGGATGCACTGGGCTTTGAACAAACAGCACGCCGCATGGAAAGTGAAGGTCGGGCACTGCCCCCCAGCGTTGTGAAAATGTTGTCCAGCGGGGCGAAGTCTTTCTATCAGGCAGCCGATACTGGGGGCATCCCAAAAACGGAATATTTCGACTTGGGCAAGACGTCCTACACCACACTCGAAGAGCGCCCTGGCATTACCGTATTGTCCGATTTGAAACGAGCACGCGGCGTGGTGAAACAGAACGCAGGCAGTTCTTTAATCGACCTGGGCGATGGCGTGTTGTGCCTGGAATTTCATAGCAAGATGAACGCGCTGGGCGAAGATCAGTTCGGCATGATGTTCACCGCCGTTGAGGAAGCCACTAAGAATTATCAGGCGTTGGTTGTGGCCAATCAAGGGGAAAACTTCAGCGTTGGAGCTAACCTTGTGATGGCCTTGCTAACCGCACAGGATGGCGATTGGGACCTGTTGAACATGGGCATCAATCGTTTCCAGCAAGCGAACATGGCCCTCAAAACGGCTGCCATTCCCGTGGTTGTTGCGCCACATGGACGGGCGTTGGGCGGCGGTTGTGAAATCGCTTTGCATGCTGCAAAAGTGCAGGCATCAGCGGAACTTTACATGGGTTTGGTGGAAGTCGGTGTGGGGTTGATCCCCGGTGGCGGTGGTTGCAAGGAATTAATCGCACGGCTGAAAGATCCCCGAAAAGTGTTTGAGGTAATTGGATACGCCAAGGTTTCCAGCAGCGCTGACGATGCCAAGAAGCTGGGGCTGTTGGATAAATCGGCAGGCATTTCCATGAATCAGGAACGCCTGATTGCCGATGCCAAAGAAGCAGCATTGGCCATGGTGGGCGGCTTTCGACCCGCAGTGCCGCGAACCGATATCAAGGTTGCAGGCAAGCCCGGCATGGCGTTACTCAAGATAGGTTTGTGGACCGCGCAGCAGGGCGGCTACATTTCCGCGCATGATGGTTTGATTGGCGAAAAGCTGGGTTACGTTTTAACTGGTGGCAAGCTGAGCGGGGAATCGTTGGTAAGCGAGCAGTATCTTTTGGATCTGGAACGCGAAGCATTCCTTAGCCTCTGCGGCCATCCAAAAACACAGGAACGTATGGCCTTCATGCTGAAAACCGGCAAGCCGCTACGCAATTAATTAGGGAGAGATTTTATGCATGAAGCGGTCATAGTAGATTGTCTGCGCACGGCGGTAGGTAAAGCTCCCAAAGGGACATTGCGAGAGACGCGTCCGGATGATTTGGCGGCGCTTGTCATTCAGGCATTGCTGGCAAAATATCCGCAGATTCCGCGCGATGAAATTGAAGATTTGATTTTGGGCTGTGCCACGCCGGAAGGCGAAAGCGGCATGAACATGGCTCGGGTGGCGGCGTTGCGCGCTGGACTTCCCCACACCGTTACCGGGGTTACCATCAATCGTTTCTGCAGTTCCGGATTGCAGGCCATCGCTATGGCTGGGGATCGCATTCGGGCCGGTGGTGCAAGTATTTTGCTGGCCGGTGGTGCGGAAAGTATGAGCATGCTTCCCATGGGGATGCAGCGCGTCGCCCCGAATCCCTGGATGGTGGATAACCTGCCGGAAATCTACATCAACATGGGTTTGACTGCTGAAAACCTGCAACGCCAATACAATATTCCCAGAGAACGAGCCGATCAATTTGCGTATCGTAGTCATCAAAATGCATTGAAGGCGCAAGCGTCAGGAAACTTTGACGATGAAATTGTTCCTGTGGATGTGGAATCAACTGTACTGGTGGATGGCAAGCCCGTCACCAAAAAGTTTGTGTTCAATAAAGATGAAGGACCGCGTGCCGATAGTTCCGTTGAAGCGTTGGGCAAACTGCGGCCGGTGTTTCATGTCACTGGCACTGTGACGGCGGGTAATTCTTCGCAGACCAGCGATGGGGCGTCAATTGCAATCGTCATGTCGGCCACGCGCGCTAAAGAATTGGGGTTGAAGCCCAAGGCGCGATACGTCAGTTTTGCCACTGGTGGCGTGCCTCCAGAACTGATGGGCATCGGGCCGGTGGTTGCTATTCCAAAGGCTCTGGCATTGGCTGGATTGAAGCTCAGCGATATTGGTGTGATTGAATTGAATGAGGCTTTTGCTGTGCAGGCCTTGGCTGTGATGGATCAAGCGGGCTTGGACATGGACAAGGTGAATTTGAATGGCGGGGCGCTGGCATTAGGACATCCATTGGGGTGCACTGGTGCGAAGTTGACGGCCACGATTTTGCGGGAAATGGAGCGCGGCCAATCGCGATACGGCATGGTGACCATGTGCGTCGGCGGCGGGCAGGGTGCGGCTGGAATTTTTGAACGCTTGTAATTTTTTAAAAGTAAAGTAAGGAGTTTTACCATGGCTACCACGACTGTTGCTTTGCCAATGACCAAAGGCGGCGGCTTCCTTATTGAGGATGTCAAGCCCCACGAAATATTCACTCCAGAAGATTTCACCGATGAGCATCGGGCGATTGCGAAAACAACCGAAGACTTCTGGAAAAACGAAGTGGCCCCGCACCTGGATGCGATTCAACACCAGGAACCGGGCTTAGCCATTTCCATTGTCCGCAAGTCGGCCAAGTTAGGCTTGACGTCCATCGTCATTCCGGAACGTTTCGGCGGCATGGAAATGGATCTAACCTCAGCCATGGTGGCTGCTGAAAATCTATCCCGTGACGGATCCTATTCCGGTTGGCACGGGGCCCACACCGGCATTGGAACGCTTCCCCTGTTGATGTTCGGCACCGAAGCGCAAAAGCAGAAGTACCTGCACAAACTGGCCAGTGCGGAAATGATTGCCGCCTACTGCTTAAGCGAACCACAGGCTGGTTCCGATGCGTTGGCTGCCAAGACCCGTGCCGATCTTTCTGCCGACGGGACGCACTACGTTCTGAACGGTCAAAAGATGTGGATCACCAACGGTGGTGGTGCGGATTTCTACACCATCTTTGCCAAAGTGGGCGGGGAAAAGTTTACGGCGTTTCTCGTGGAACGTGCATACCCTGGCGTCAATCCCGGGGCTGAAGAAAAGAAGATGGGAATTAAGGGTTCCTCCACCACTCCCATATTTTTAGACAACGTGAAAGTGCCCGTTGAAAACGTGTTGGGGGAAGTGGGTCGTGGCCACATTATCGCGTTCAATATTTTGAACCTCGGTCGGTTGAAGTTAGGACCGTTTGTGGTGGGTGGTGCCAAACAGATTCTGGAAGTCAGTCTGAAGTATTCGCAGGAACGCAAGGCGTTCGGCAAATCCATCTGCGAATTCGGTATGATCCAGCACAAGCTTGCGGAAATGGCCATTCGCATTTTTGCCGCAGAGACCATGAGCTTCCGTGTGGTGGGCATGATTGAAGGTCACCTCACAAATTGGAATTGGAGCCAACCAGACGCCGCGCCTGCGTTGTTGAAAGCAGTGGAAGAGTTCGCCGCCGAATGCAGTTACATCAAAGTGTTTGCATCGGAAGTGTTGGATTACGTGGCTGACGAAGGCGTGCAGATTCACGGCGGCTACGGCTACAGCGCAGAGTATCTTGTGGAACGGGCCTATCGCGATTCGCGCATTAACCGCATCTTTGAGGGCACCAACGAAATCAATCGTATGCTGGCCACTGGAATGTTGTTGAAGCGTGCGCAGAAAGGGCAGTTGGGCTTAGTTGAAGCAGTGAAGAAGCTGCAAGGCGAAATTATGTCTGGCCCCACATTGGCGGGGACATCCGCCGATCCTGAAGCGGATCTTGTGTCCAATGCAAAGAAAGCCACGCTGCTGACTTTGGGCATCGCCTACCAACGATTCATGGCTGATTTGGATCAGCATCAGGAAATCCTGGCAGCCATTACGGATATGTCCATGTCTGCTTTTGCGATGGAGAGCATGTTGCTGCGGACTCGTAAAATGCAGGAAAACGGTAAAGGCGCACTGGCTGCCGATATGACTGCGGTTTATATGCGGGAAGCAATGGAGCAGATTGAATCGTCTGCAAAACAAGTGATTGCAGCTTGTGTGGAAGGCGATGCAATGCGTACGAATCTGGCAGTGTTGCGGCGGTTCACAAGGATTGAACCAGTGAATAGCATTGCATTACGACAGAAGATTGCGCATCGGTTACTGGAAGTGGGCAAGTACACGGTGGCGTAGCGTTGCATCAGCCCCAAACAAAAAAGAGAGCGAACATTGTTCGCTCTCTTTTTGCATTTACAAACAGGTCCAGTGCGTTAGAAAGTCAGTCGTAATGAAATATCTACTCTACGATTGCCCGCTGCTCCACCACCACCGCCGCCGCCAGGACCGCCGCCGAAGCCGCCGCCTGCGATTTGTGTCGATTGACCGAACAACGTGGAACTCAGGTTCCCACTGGGATTGCCCAAGTTCACGTGGTTGAATAAATTGCGCGCCGAAACTGACAAGTTGAGGTTGAACCGTTTGCCAGCAGAAGCGCCGCCAAACATGTCCCCACCGCCGCCGCCACGCATTCCACCACCACCGCCACCGCGCATTCCACCACCGCCACCCATGCCGCCGGGGCCGCCGCCGCCAGGACCACCGCGTCCGCCGCCGCCACCGCGATCTCCACCACCGCCACGATCTCCGCCACCATCTGGTGTGAAGTTCGGTTCACCCTTCGACCCAAATCCCCAACTACGGCTGGCCCGCAGATTCACCGTGAAGCTGGAAGGACCTTGACCAAAGTTGCGTGGAATCAGTTTGTCGTTCGGACCAGGAGCGGTGTTGAACAAACCATAACTGGTGTTAATCGTATTCGGTGCCGAAGGATCTGTGGCAAACGAAGGCCGATCATTGAAGATGGAATCTCCATTCACATCGCGACCAGTGGTGATGTTGTAAGGCGTTCCAGAACTAGCCATCACAAAGGGAGCGAAGCTGATCTTGCCATACTTCAAGTTGTAGTTGCCGCCCAGCACCATGCGATTCCGCACGTCATAGGTGGTCCGTGAATATTCTGAATGCAGGTCATAATTATAGGCCGGGAAAGTTCCTGCACCATCGGTATCGCCCTTGGCTTTGCCCAAGACGTAGAAGCCGAACAAGGTGACCGTCTTCATCCGGACATTGATGCTGTTCATCAACTGGTTCTGGCGCATTAAGCCGCTGGATTCGTATTCATAGTAGTTCAAGTTGTTGCCTAAAGGTCGAACTCCATTCAGCGGCGAGTTGATGTTGCGCGTCCGCAGCATGTGAACGCCGCGGGAGAATGTGTAGTTCATCGACCAGGTGATGTTCGATCTTAATTGCCGTTCAATACCAACTGACGTCTGCCATAAGTAGGGCGAATGCAAATCGTTGGCCACCTGTCGGATGGTATCTGGCGATTGATTGGCCGTCAACGAAGCAAGCGTTGGAACTACCGGGTAGAAATCAGGTTGCTGCACAATGTAGGAGTGCTGCGTGGAACCATTAAAGCGTAATGCTTGCAGGGCAAAATTTTCCTGGAAACGATCATAGAAGATGCCCGTGCCTACTCGAAGTACAAACAGGGCTGGCTTTGCGTCCTTTGCACCAACACCCCAGGACAACCCGAAGCGAGGTGCCAGATTATAATTGCTGCTGATGTTGTTCTGGTTTTCATAACGAATTCCATAGCTCAACGTGACGTTTGGCTTCATGCGGAAATCGTCCAACAGGAAAACGCCAATATCTGTTTGTGAGATAGAAGCCAGCGCCGTGCCACCGGCTAATGAAAACTGGCTAGCCCCACCGCCCAATGAGCGGATTTGAGCTCCTGTCATTCCTAACTTCTGGAAGTACAATGTACGACGATACGCTTCAAGCGATGTCACCGTAATGCTGGTTCCTGGTATAGCCTGGTTGTTGGCATCAAGCTGTGGTCCCTTGTTTCCAGAAAACGTGAACGATCCGCCAAAGTTATTTGGCGAATAATCATTCAAATAAGAGCCGCGAATTCTGCCCCCAAATTTCAAGGAGTGACGACCAGGGGTGACCGTCATCATATTGGTGAATTCGTAGCTGCTGTTGTGATTGTAAGTGTTGCCCACCTGCGGTCCACCGCCAGTAAACGCATCCAACACGCTTACCGTAGGAATGGAATTGTCGCCTTTGTCGTCGCTCGCACTGCGTCGAAACTGAAAGCGCGTTTCGTCAATTGCCTTGGCCGACATAATAAACGTTTCCGTCAACTGAACAGAATGCTCTGTGGAAGCGCGGTCGTAGGCTCTGGAGGCCAACGCCTTATCGCCAGTTCCCTCCCCTTCCGCACTCGACTTGCTAAACATATAGCGGCCCACCAAAGTGTTCTTGCTGTTCAACGCATAGTCAATGCGCGGGCTGATGGAAGTCCGGCTTTGCGGATTAGGAAGCGATTGCCTTAACGTGAACGGCAACAGATTCGTGTCCAAAATTGTTGCGTAGACCAAATTGCTATCCGAAATGTCACGTCGTTCGGCATTGAAGTTGAAGGACGATTTCTTGCTGAGAGGCCCGCCAAAATTGAAACCATAATTCTTCGATTGGAAGTCTGGACGCTCTGCCACAAAGGGGTTTCGCGAATTAAAGATTTTGTCTGAAATGCCGAAAGATGCCTGGCCACGATACTTATCGGTACCGGGCTTGGTGAAGATTTCAATTCGACCAAAGCCGATGCGGTCGTACTCTGCGGAAAACGGGCTGGCATTGACGCGGATTTCACGGATCGACGATTTCGGAGGCAGTTGGCCACCAGTGAATCCGTCAATGTAAATCTGCCCGCCGTTGGGGCCAGCGGAAGGACCGGCCAAGGCCTGCAAATCAGCAGACAATTGATCAGGGTCGTCAGAAAGTGCTTCCAAATCTGCACCACGAAGCACCAATTGACCGGCGTTCGTAGTAGGATCCACACCCACTCTGGCGGAATCGTCGTTCACGGTCACTTGTTGCTTGTCCGCTTCAATGGTCAGCGAAGCATCCAAGGTCATCGCGGCGGTTACGTTCACTTTTCCAGTGAAGGTCTTGAAGCCGAAACGCTTAATGGTCACCGTGTAATTGCCAACTTCCAGGGGACTGAAAAGATACTTTCCATCCTGATCTGTACTCTTGGCCTGACGGAAACCGCGTGGTCCAGTAATGTTGATATCGGCTGCCGGGATAAGTGCTCCCGATTGATCGGTTACAGTTCCCGAAAGGCCTGGGCGAACTTGTGCCAGGGCCGAAAGGCTGAGTAGAAGCGATAGGACACACGTCCAGATCTTATTTTTCATTCGCATAATCCTTGAAGTAAATCGAAAAAATCTTAAAGAACAGGGATGTCCATGGTCCATCCGCCACCGATACCACCGCCACCGCGACCACCTTGTGGTGCAGCAGCCGGGCGTGCGGCCAACAATGCCTCAACTCCCGTTAAAATCGTGATTGCCGTCATTTGATCGGCGGCAGCGCCTTTGGTGCTGGACACAATAATTTGGTCCCCAGCTTTTAAATCAGTCAGAGGAAGTGCAGGCATGCGTTCCAGCATGGCGTTAATGTCACCGCCACCGGGAGGGCGCATTCCACCGCCACCGCCGCCGGGAAAACCACCCGGACCACCACCAGCAGGACGTACGCCAGCCGGGGCTTCTGTCGGAGGACCACCAGCCGGCGGGCCACCTGGACCACCCGGTGCGCCTCCACCAGGACGCATACCGCCACCGCTCATCATGCGGGCCATCATTTCTGGCATCTTCTTCACTGTGGAATCTTTTGTAGTTTTGATGGTTACCGGTTTGCCTTCAATTGGCTTCACATCAATGGTGCCATTGGCGACATCTACCTTGGTTATGGTCCCTGCAAGCGTACGAAACGTGCCAAAAACGATCATTTCGGCATCAACTTTCGTCCCATCTTCCGATTTTGTACCCAAAACGCGCAGCTGATCGCCCTTAGCAAGGTCAGTTAAATTGGCTTCTTTGGCTTCAGAGAACTTCACCGAATCCGGAGCATAGCGGCGGAACTGTGTCTTTTCGCCAACGGTCAAGATAACTGGTTTGGCCGCGCCCATGGCTGCTTTCACTTCAATATTTACTTCTTTAGAAGCGGGATTGACGCCAGTTACAAGGCCGGAAGTGCCCCGTTTGGTCCACTCTTCGCGATCCGCTTCATGCTTTTTCGCCAGTTCGTGCTTGGCCATCACCACAACGTCTTTGTCGCGGACCAAAACACGATCACCGACTTCCAGTTCGTCAAACTTGCTGGGTTCAGCCTTTTTCAGATCGGTGACCCCGGGGGCAACGCGCTTGTAGAGCAAATCACTCGCTTTTTCAATGGTTTGGGGCTCAGCCTTATCCACTTTCACCGTAAATTTGCCGCCTGCGGCATCCACTGCTGTAACTTCACCCATAACTCGGCGGGCGGCAGGAGCCGCAGCTTGGCCAAAAACGAGTCCGGAAACAAGAATGGTGTTCAAAATTAGTCTGGTCATGTGTTTCCCCATAGTATCAATGATGAATTTCTATACGCCGCTGTTACATTTTCGATCCCAAAGAACTGGTAAAGTTTTGTAAACCCGGGTAAGACATTGACCTGTAAAGATTTGTAAATACTGTTCGGACCATGAACCTATTGCAATTGAAGCCAGCGTCATCCATAGTAATCGAAGACAATAGCCTTAGGCCCATGAGCGAATCTCCTATTTTATCTCTGTTGATGATCGACGATGACGCTGAACTGTGTCAGTTGGTCAAAGAATTTCTGGAAAGTCAGAACTTTCAAGTTGAAACCCTGCATGACGGCAAAACAGGCTTAGCCCGAGCCTTGGCCGCCGATGTTTCACTCATTCTGCTGGACGTAATGATGCCCGGAATGAACGGGTTCGACCTGCTACGCAAACTTCGTGAAGTAAAACAGACGCCGGTGATTATGTTGACCGCCCGTACTGAGCAACGGGATCGTATTACGGGTCTTGACGCCGGAGCCGATGACTATCTACCTAAGCCGTTCGATCCACAGGAGTTGGGTGCCCGCATCCGGGCCGTTCTACGAAGATCCCAACCAGCCTCGGGACGTCCTGTAATTGAATCGGGCGGCGTGAAAATCGATTCCACCACCCGCCAGGTGATCCAGGCCGGTCGTAAAGTGGATTTGACTTCCATTGAATTCGACATTTTGGAAGTATTAATGCGCAATTCCGGCCAAGTGGTGACCCGCAACGATTTGATGTTCAGCCTTTATCAGCGCGAAGCAACGGCGTTTGACCGCTCCATTGACGTTCATGTGAGCCATTTGCGCAAGAAACTGGAAGATGCCGATTTGATCCTCACCATCCGTGGTTCCGGCTATCAGTTCAGCGCCAAGGAGCCGACGTGAAATCAATTTTCGCTAAAATCCTGGCTGTATTCGTAGCCAGTCTGTTCCTGGCTTTTGTTGGGATCACGGTTACCAACGCCGTGATTGCAATGACAGGGGCTCCGCGTCCGCAACCTCCAACGTCGCCGATGATGCGCGTGTTCATTGAGGACGCGACGCAAATCTACGAAAAAACCGGCAAGCCAGGTCTGGAAAAGTATGTGGAACGCCTGATTAGCAGTGGGATGGAAGGCGTTCAGTTCACCGATGCGGCAGGGAAAAGTCTGACCACTGGGGAGGATCTGTCTGCTTCCTTTGCGCCGCGTCCGCCAGGCAGGCCAAACCGGGGCGAGCCCTTCCCCATCACGGCTAAAGGTCCTGATGGCAAGTTTGGGATGTTGACTATCTTTCGTCCGCGATTCCGTATGGACCCTTACGAAAACATGCTGTCTTACGGCTGGATTTTAGCTGCTGTGGCGGTAATGTGCTACATTCTGGCTTTTCATTTGGCGTCTCCATTAGTTGGTTTGCGCAACACGTTGGACGAATTCGGTCATGGAAATCTGTCCGTCAGAACAGGTTCTACGCGACGCGACGAACTGGGCGAACTGGCCCGGTCTTTTGACCGAATGGCGGACCGTATTCAAACTTTATTAGGAGCGGAACGTCGCCTGCTGCAGGACATTTCCCATGAACTGCGTTCCCCGTTGGCTCGATTAGGATTCGCGGTTGAACTGGCGCGCAGTTCGTCGAATCGGGAAGAAGCCTTGAATCGGGTGAAGCGCGAAGCTACGCGATTAAATTCCATGATCAGCGACTTGTTACAAGTGACCCGAGTAGAAGGGGACCCTGAGGCCCTGGACCTGCATCCGCAACCTCTCAACACGCTTGTTGGGGAACTGGTGGAGGATGCCCGCATTGAAGCGGAAGCACGGGAATGCCAACTGCGTTTCCATGAAGATCAGAACCTGACCATCCAAGTAGATTCGGAACTTCTTCGTCGAGCAGTGGATAACGTGTTGCGCAACGCCATTCGCCATTCGCCAGATCGCGGAACGGTTGAGGTGCGTGCGGAAAAGGCGGCCACAGGGGCACACATCGTCATTCGAGACTACGGCATTGGGGTGCCTGAAGAAGCAGTGGAAGAGATTTTCAAGCCCTTTTACCGCGTGGATACGGACCGCAATCGGGGCACCGGTGGATCGGGATTAGGATTGGCCATCGCCCGCCGCGCGGCAGCAGCTCACGGTGGAACCATCACGGCACGCAATGCGAATCCAGGGTTGGAAGTTACGATTACGATCCCTGCGGCATTGGCCAAGTAAAGCGATTCATCCTTGCCTCAAAACCTCGGCCTCAAAAAAATTGACACCTCTCTACTGGCCCTGTTAGCATTAGGGTTTCATGCTGGAATCCTCCGCGTTGAAAGTTACTCCCTTAAATTCCCTACACCGCCAGATGGGAGCCAAGATGGTGGACTTTGGTGGCTGGGATATGCCTGTGCAATATTCGGGAATCCTTGACGAACACCAGACCGTTCGCGAACGGGTTGGGCTGTTTGACGTCAGCCACATGGGTGAAATTGAGATCCGTGGGCCAGAGGCTCTGGACTTAGTCAATTTCGTTTCCACGAACAATGCCGCCAAGCTGAAAATCGGTCAGGCTCACTACGCCGGGCTGCTTTATGCACATGGCGGATTTGTGGACGATATCCTGGTTCACAAAGTGGCCGACGATCATTATTTTCTGTGTGTGAATGCAGGGAATCAGGATAAGGATTTCGAGCACATTGTAGAATCCAACACCTTCACCGCCACGGTGGAAAATGCTGGTCCACGCTACGCCCAGATTGCCGTCCAGGGTCCACGCGGGTTAGAGACGTTGAAGAAACTAACCGCCACCGATTTGGCCGCCATCAAGTACTATCATTTTGCAGACGGCGAAGTGAGCGGCGCTGAGGCCCGCATTGCACGCACTGGTTACACTGGCGAAGATGGCTTTGAAATTTATGTGTCACCGGATGAAGCGCCGCGATTGTGGAATGAGTTGATGGAAGCTGGTAAAGAATTTGGCATTAAGCCCGCTGGTTTAGGCGCGCGGAACACGCTGCGGCTGGAATCGGCAATGGCGTTGTATGGTCACGAAATCGACGCTACTATTTCCCCGTTGGAAGCCGGGTTGAACTGGATTGTGAAGTTCGACAAAGGTGATTTTCAAGGCAAGGCAGCATTGGAATCACAACGCGCAGCGGGCATTACGCGCACACTGGCCGGGTTTGAAATGCAAGGTCGGGGGATTGGTCGCGACGGCTATGAGATTCAGATTGATGGGCACAAGGCGGGCTGGGTAACCAGTGGCGGACCGGCGCCAACGCTGGGTAAAAATATTGGGCTCTGTTATTTGCCCGTGGATAAGTCCGCTGTTGGTCAAGTGATCCAAGTGATGGTTCGCAATCAGCCGGTGGACGCAGTAGTAGTTCCAACCCCTTTTTATAAGAGAGCAAAATAGAATACATGTATCCCGAGAATTTCCGTTACACCAAAGAACATGAATGGGTAAAAGTGGAAGGCGGCACAGCCACAATTGGCATTACGCTCCACGCCCAAGGGGAGTTGGGCGACATTGTTTACGTTGATTTGCCCAAGGTTGGTACCAAGGTGGAACAGGGTAAAACGTTTGGATCGGTTGAGTCCGTGAAGGCTGTCAGTGACATCTACTCACCCGTTTCAGGCGAAGTTTCGTCCATCAACGAAGCTTTGAATACCACTCCGGAAAAACTGAATTCCGATCCTCATGGGGAAGCCTGGTTGATCCAAGTGAAATTGTCTAATCCGACCGAAGTGGATGGATTGATGAAGGCTGCCGATTACCAAGCTTATTTAGGAGCTTGAGCAGGTCTTGCGGCATCAAACGAATAACTAGAAAAACCTGCATTGCAAACGCATGCGGAGCATGGGAGAAGTGTAATTGCGTTATCTACCGAAGTCTGAAAGTGAACGTCAGGAAATGCTGGCTTCCTGCGGGCTTACCTCACTCAGCGAACTGTATAACTACCTTCCTGCCGAAGTATTGTTGCAGCGTCCGCTGGAAATTCCGGCTGGCAGAAGCGAGTACGATATTGTTGACTACTTCAAGCAGCAGGCGAGCCAAATGGCTAATGGCTACGCGTCATTCCTTGGCGCTGGAGTGTATAACCACTTCCGTCCGGTGTTGTGCGACGTAGTCGTTTCACGCGGCGAATTCCTAACATCTTACACACCGTATCAGGCGGAGATTTCGCAAGGCACGCTGACCACAATCTTTGAATTTCAAACCATGGTGTGCCAGCTTACGGGCATGGAAGTGGCTAACGCCTCCATGTACGATGGCTCAACCGCTGTCCCGGAAGCAGCTATGATGGCCATCCGCATCACTGGTCGGGATTCTGTGCTGGTTGCGAAAACAGTGCATCCAGAATATCGGCAAGTGCTGCAAACCTACACGCTGCATCAAGGTATTCCTGTCACTGAGTTCGGCTACGATGGCGAAACGGGTCAGTTGGATCTGGCGGCTTTGGAAGCAGCCATCAATGAGAAAACAGCGGCTGTGATTGTACAATCGCCGAACTTTTTCGGCTGCCTGGAAAACGTGAAGCAGGTAGCAGAGCTGGTCCATTCGAAGGGCGCTCTGTTAGTTGTTGTATTCACTGAAGCTGCGGCATTAGGCTTAATTCAACCGCCAACGGATGCTGATATTGTTGTGGGCGAACTGCAATCGTTCGCCATTTCCCCAAGCTATGGTGGGCCGTTTGCAGGCATCATCGCCACGAAAGAAAAGTTCATTCGTCAGATCCCCGGGCGCTTAGTTGGTGAGACGTTAGATGCCAACGGGAACCGCGCTTATTGTTTGACACTGGCAACCAGGGAACAACATATTCGTCGTGAAAAAGCCACATCCAACATTTGCACCAATCAGGCATTGGTCGCTTTGATGGCCACTGTGTTTATGAGCGTTTACGGCAAGCAGGGGTTGCGTGAATTAGCGGAACAGAATCTGGCGAAGGCACACTATTTAGCGGCAGACTTACCAGCACGATTCAAGGCACCTTTCTTCAATGAATTTGTGGTGCGAACTGGTGATCCAGAAGCGTTGAACAAGAAGTTGCTGAAGAAGAAAATCATCGGAGGATTGCCACTGGGTCGGTTCTATCCGGAACTGGCCGATTGCATGTTGTTGTGTGCAACTGAAATGACTAAGCGGGATTCGATGGATGAATTGCGTAAGGCGGTACAGGCATGATTAAAAAAGTTAGACGCCACATAGTTCAAGAAGAGCCACTGCTGTTTGAAATCAGTTCGCCGGGCAAGAAGGCCTATCAACTTCCCGATTTGGATGTTCCGGCAGTGGATGCAGCCAGCGTGTTAGGTTCCGACCAAGTACGTTCCGAGATTGAAGGATTTCCTGAGATCAGCGAAGTGGAAAATATTCGCCACTATACGCGTTTGTCCACTTGGAATTACGCCATTGATTTGGGATTGTATCCGCTTGGTTCCTGCACCATGAAATACAACCCACGCATCAACGAAGTGGTGGCGCGGACTGAGGGTCTGGCCTGGGCGCACCCCTATCAGCCTGAAGAACTGTCGCAGGGGGCCATGCAGATTCTGGCCATTCTGGAACAGTATCTTTGCGAATGCACAGGCATGGACGCGATCACTTTGCAGCCTGCTGCTGGCGCACATGGAGAGATGACCGGCATTCTGCTGATTCGAAAATATTTGGAGAGCAAAGGGAATCCGCGTAAGAAAGTGTTGGTACCGGATTCGGCACATGGGACCAACCCGGCGACGGCGGCGATGGTTGGTTACGATGTCGTCAGTGTGAAATCGAACGACCACGGCATGATTGATCTGGCGGCTTTGGAAGCGGCCACAGACAAAGACGTGGCTGCACTGATGGTCACGAATCCGAATACGATTGGTGTGTTTGAACGGGACATTGTAAAGGCGGCGGCCATTTTGCATGCCAAGGGCGCGCAGATGTATATGGACGGCGCCAACATGAATGCGCTGGTAGGGATTTCACGACCAGGAGATTTTGGCATCGACGTGATGCATATGAATCTGCACAAAACGTTTTCGACGCCGCATGGTGGCGGTGGTCCTGGTGCGGGTCCGGTGGCGATCAAAAAGCATTTGGAACCGTTTCTGCCAGTGCCTCGATTGAAGCGAGTTCGCAACAGTTGGAAGTGGGATCATAACAAACCCAAGAGCATTGGCAAGGTGCGGGCGTTTTACGGCAACTTTGGCGTACTGGTGCGAGCGCTGGCCTACATTATGGCGCACGGTGGCCCGGGGTTGCGCAATGCCACGGTTGACGCACTGTTGAACGCTCAGTTTATCCGTAAAGGCCTGGAACCGTATTTTGAACTTCCGGTGACTGAACCGACGATGCACGAAGTAGTGTTCAGTCATGATCGTCAAGAGAAGTTCGGCGTAAAGACTGGCGATATGGCCAAGCGTCTGATTGATTATGGCTTTCATGCCTATACAACCAGCTTCCCCATGATTGTGCACGGCGCCATGATGATTGAGCCGACGGAAACGGAATCAAAACGGGAACTGGAATTGTTTGTCGACGCGATGATTTCTATTGCCAAGGAAGTGGAAGAAGATCCGCAATTAGTGATCAAAGCTCCGCACTTGACGCGCACCCCACGGGTGGATGAAACGGCGGCAGCTCGCAAGCCGATCGTTCGCTGGAAGCCCGCTTCGTAATAAAGACAGGCCGGGAGGCCTATCCTACGTTACTGCAAGTAGGCCCCAGCCTTCACGAAATCGCCCGCTTTTACAATGGTCAAATTCGCTGGATCCAGATATAGCCGCATTGCGCTATTCACTTGATCGAGCGTCAGCGCCTGAATTTTGGTATCCATCTGGTCGTCCCACTTCATGGTGCGACCCAGCGCTTCATGACTGGCCAGTGTACGAAGCAACCCTTGTTCTTGCGAACGGGCCACCGACCTTTGATCTTTATACTTCTTCTTTGCTGCGGTCAACTCCGCTTCGGTGAACCCGCCTTTCAATGTCTTTTGTAACTCGTCCTTGAAACTTGCTTCCACTTTCGGTGTATTTTGCGGCGCGGAAATCGCCGACGCAGTCCACATTGCGGCATCCCCTTTCACTGCGACCACAAGTCGCGAACTAACTCCGTAACTCAGCCCTTCCTGATTACGAATCCGATTGGGCATGCGCGACCCCAGGTCGCTTCCAAAAATCTGATTGGCAATCAGCAGCGCAGGATAATCAGCATCCTCTTCCGATAACTTCAAGCGGATACCTGCTTCAAACGTGGCATTCTGTTTATCGGGTGTTTCAATTTTCACGTTGGCCGATTCCGTCTTCTTATACACCGAAGTAAGTCGCTGATAGGGCTTGCCTGTCCATCCGTTGAGTAAGTCAGCAATAGTCTTTTGCACCTCGGCTGCATCAAACTGCCCAGCCACAACTAACTCACTATTCGCTGCACCGTAGAACTCGGCGTGGAATTTTCGGACATCTTCCACGGTCACCTTGCGCAGCTCCGCAATCTGTTCGTCGATGGTACCAACGTAGCGAACATCACCTTTTGTGTAAGGGCTCAAGCGTCGTGAGAACTCCAATGCCGCAAGCGATGCAGGCTCACTACGACCCGATTCAATGGCCGCGATCCGCTGGCCTCGCACCTGCTCAAATTCTGATTCTGCAAATGCCGGTTCACGCAATAATTCCACTGCCAGCTTCAAAGAGCCTGCCAGGTTTTCGCGCGTTGTCTCAATGGACGCTGCTGCGCCCGATGCATCGTTCAACACTACTGGGCCACCCCGACGTCCACCACCGCCGCCAAATCCGCCACCACCACCGCCCGAAGCAGTCACCCGAGCCTTCAACCGATCCATCTCATCAGCGATCTGTTGCCGTGATTTTGTCTTTGTGCCGCGCATCAACAAACTACCCGCCATCTGCGCCACTGCGGCTTTGCCCATCAACGATTGTTCCGTTCCAAAGTGTAAATCGAGTGCAGCCGAAACGGTTCCGCCGCGCGTTTGACGCGGGAGTAACACCAGTTTCAAGCCGCCTGGCAACTTGGTTCGCACCACGCGAGCCTCCACTGCAGTCGGCGTCGGATCAAACGATTCGCCCTGCGACATGGCCTCTCCGCCTTTGTAATCTTTGAACAGTTTTTCCAAATCAGGAGCCGCGCCAATCTCCGCCCGTTCTGGTTTTGCAGTAGGAATAAATTCGCCCACTGTGCGGTTCGATTCCATAAAGTAAGTCTTGGCTACCCGCACTACATCTTCTGGAGTAACTTGTTTCACGCGGTCACGATTGAGAAACATCAAACGCCAGTCACCCATGGAAGCCCACTCACTCAGTTGCAAAGCTACGCCTTGGGAATTGGCCATCTGCATTTCCATACTTCGTAACATGCGCGTCTTCACGCGGTCTACTTCTTCCTTGGTCGGTGGTTCCTTCACAATGCCATCAATGGTTTGAACCATCCCATCACGCACTTCTTTCAACGATTGTTCCTTGGTCAACTGTGCCGAAAGAACAGCCAAACTGGGGTCGTGCTGCTGCTGTGAGGACATACGGGCTGACACGGCTTTCTTGTTGTCCACTAATGCTTTGGTCAGCCGTCCTAACCCACTGCCAGCCCCACCTCGACCGCCGCCACCACTCATCACTCCCGCCAGAATCTCAAGCGCTACGGAATCTGGATGAGCGGCGGCAGGGGTATGGTACGCCATGATCACTTCCTGAGAATCGCCAACCCGCCGCAGTGCTACGTACCGTTCGCCATCTTGCGCGGGCTCGGTGGTGTAAGTGGCGTCTAACTTACGCGATGGTCTGGCGATGGCTCCTAAGGTTGCGGCAACTTGAGCTAGCGCATCGGATTCTGTAACTTGCCCTGCCACAACTACAACTGCATTATCGGGTTGATAGTATTTACGATAAAAGGCCGCCAGCTTATCGATGGGTACATTTTCCAGATCGGCGCGCGACCCAATTGTTGACTTCCCGTAGTTGTGCCATAGATACGCTGTTGCCTCGACACGTTCCTGCAACACACGTGCCGGACTGTTCTCGCCCCGTTCGAACTCATTGCGGACCACAGTCATCTCTGTGTCCAAAATAGCTTTCTCCATTTTGGAATTCACCATGCGGTCGGCTTCCAATGACAAAGCCCAACGAAGATTTTCGGCGGAGGATGTAACTGTCTCAAAGTAATTCGTACGATCAGATGACGTACTTCCATTCCAACTGGCCCCATGGCCAGTAAGTTCCTTCTTAATGTCCCTGCCCCCAGTGGTCTGCATGAACAGTAAGTGCTCTAATAAATGAGCCATCCCGGTTTCGCCATAACCTTCATGTCGCGAGCCCACTAAGTAAGTCACATTCACAGTAACTTTGGGATTGGAAGCATCGGGAAACACCAGCGCGCGCAGGCCGTTCGGGAAAGTGTATTCCGTGATGCCTTCCACTGAGGTGATTTTCTTTACGCCAGGAGGAAGAGTTTGGGTATAGGCTGAGCCAGCAAGAAGCGACAAGGCAAGAGCGGCGGCGGACAGTCTGAAAAGATGCATAGACTGAGTTCCTTTTGAAGCAGAATTCGCTTTTTGGAGCGGATTTATAGGAGTATAGCAGGCGATGGTAGAATTAGGGATAGAGTTAAAAATCATGAATCCCACTAACAATCAGCAGGAAAGCCTCAGCCCGTTGCAATTGGATGAGATTAAACAGATGAAAGAATTTGCAAATCGAATCGCCGCTATGCCGATATTAGACGACCGTTCTGATGATGAAATTCTTGGGTACAATGCAGAGGGTCATTTTGATTAGAGATTAGTAGCCCGAGTATCGCTCAGATTAGGTGCAGGACAGACCGGGAGGTCCGTCCCACCCAGAAAGATTTACGCAATAATCCCATTCACAACTTCCCCATGCACGTCCGTTAGCCTGAAGTCACGGCCTGCATACCGATACGTCAACCGCTTATGATCCATGCCTAGCAAGTGAAGAATCGTCGCATGCAGATCGTGGAAATGCACCTTGTTTTCCACTGAATAATATCCGTAGTCATCCGTTGCGCCATACTGTAACCCGGCCTTCACGCCGCCACCGGCCAGAAAGTAAGTGAACGCTTCCGGATTATGATCGCGCCCATCGGAACCTTGTGCCGTCGGCGTGCGGCCGAACTCGCCACCCCAAACCACCAGCGTATCTTTCAACAACCCACGCGCGGCCAAATCCTGCAACAGCCCGGCAATGGGCTTATCCACTTCATGCGCGTTCTGTGAATGGTCACGCAACAAATCGGCATGCTGATCCCACTTATAGGTGTGGCTCACTTGCACAAAGCGGACGCCTTTTTCTGATAGCCGACGGGCCATTAAACACTGCAGCCCGAAATCCTCTGTTACCCGATTATCCATTCCATACAGCTTCTTCGTCGCTTCCGATTCTCCTGAAATATCCTGCAGTCCCGGAGCCTCAGTCTGCATGCGGAAGGCCAGCTCGAAGGATTCAATACGCCCATCCAGGGCAGCATCGGGACCTGTGATCGCCAATTGTTCGCGATTGATTTGCTGGATCAGGTCTAGTTCCATGCGTTGAATGTCCCGTGGAGTTTCGGAATTAGCGATGTAGGGAATCTTTGCATCCTTCGACTTAACTCCCACTGACCCGATGGGCGTACCGGCATAGGGCGCAGGTAGAAAGCCCGAACTATAGTTATTCGCACCGCCATGACTTTGTGTTGGGCAGATAGTTACATAGCCCGGCATGCTTTGATTCTCACTGCCCAACCCGTAAGTGATCCAAGCACCCATGGATGGCCGTACAAACGTGTCGCTGCCCGTGTGGATTTCCAGCAGCGCTCCGCCGTGCCTTGAATTCGATCCCCACATGGACTTGATGAAGCAAAGGTCGTCCACACGCTTAGCAATTTCCGGGAACAGTTCACTTACATACATGCCACTTTGGCCGTACTGCTTAAACTCCCAAGGTGATTTCAGCAGGTTGAATGTTTCCGATGAAACTACTTTCGGACGCTTGTAGGGCAAGGGCTTTCCATGATCGCGCTGCAACAACGGTTTGTAATCGAAAGTGTCTACCTGCGAAGGTCCACCGTGCATGAACAGGAAAATCACCCGCTTGGCTTTTGGTGCAAAGTGCGGCTGCTTCACCGCCAGCGGACCTTGACCAGCAGGCCCAATGGAGCTTGCCGCAGCAGCGCGTAATTGCTCTTCACCCAACATAGCCGCCAACGCCATGCCGCCGAACCCAGTGCTGCTGGCCCGCAAAAGTTCCCTGCGTGAGACGGTCTTATTTAAATAGGAGTTCCAATGTGGGTTCATAGTATGGCCTTTTTCTTAGTTGAGCATTAGTTGAGATAAATGAATTCGTTCGAAGCCAATAGCGCTTTGCAAAAACTTTGCCAGGCAAACAAATGCCGCTTCTCGACATCTTTTTCCTGACCTTCCATGGCCTTTTCAATCTGCGCAATGAACGTCAGTGCACGGTCCACATCGCGTGCTGCCGGTGGACGGGCCAGGGCTCGTTCATAGGCATCGCGGATGCGTGCGGAATCGTCCAGATCAGTACGCAGCAATAGCCGCTGGGCCATGGCCCGGGTACTCTTCAGCACCAACGTGGAGTTCATCATGAACAACGCCTGCGGTGCGATTACCGTCGCGTTGCGATCCCCATTCGGTGAGGACGGGTCGGGCAAATCGAACGCCGTGAACATCTCATACATGGAACTACGCACTACCGGAATGTACACTGCCCGTCGCGGATTATCGTAATCCGTCCCGCCGCGACGCGAAGTGTTGGCAACATAATCGCGATCCTTGTAAGAAAGCACCGTGCCACCCACCTTCAAATCAATCTCGCCGGTAACTGCCGTAACCCCATCGCGAATCTCTTCCGATTCCAAACGTTGCCTGCTCATGCGCCACAGCGAAGTATTTTCCGGGTCCAGTTCTGCCGCATGTTCGTTGTAGTTGGAACTCATTTGATAGCTGTTTGAAAGCATGATCAGCCGGTGCATTTCTTTCATAGACCAGTTGGCTTCCACAAAGCGCAATGACAGCCAATCGAGCAACGGTTGATTGGTTGGCATCTCCCCCAGCCTTCCAAAATTGTCTACCGAAGGCACAATGCCTTTCCCAAAATGCCAGCGCCAAATGCGATTGGCCATCACACGGCTGGTCAGTGGATGATCCGGTTTGGTCAGCCATTCCGCAAATTGTAAACGACCGCTTTCCTTGTCGGAAATTGGCTTCTGATTTTCACCAGCTACGACGCGCAAAAACTGTCGCGGAACTTCGTCGCCAAGTGTCCAGTGGCTGCCGCGCAGATGAATCGGGATGTTGGAAATTTTATCGCCTTCCGTTACTCCCATCGCTTTGGGCAGGTCTGGAGTGGCTTCTTCCAACTTCTTCTTTTCTACTTCCAGCGCCGCTAACTGATCTTGAATCGCTTGCGGGTAATATTGTTTGGCATCGGTGGGCGCGCTGAACGACCCAGCCTTGGCATAGGATACAGAACGGAATGCTTCCAGAATCGCGTCAGGCAAACCTTCTTCCTGCTGCACCGCATTGCGTTCCGCTTTCACCTTCGGTTGGTCCTTGCGCGACTTCAACACCTGCTGCCATTGGACATCGGCCTCATTAAATAATTGCTGATAGCGTGCAGCCAATTCTTCGCGAGACTTGGGATGGAAATCTTTGAATCGCGCCGCTGCGGGTGATAACCAGGCTTCCAGTCCCTTGTTTTCTCCATAGGCGAACAGCGCGTACAGCACGGAATTAGGAGCTCCCTTATCCCGTCGTAGTTCTTCCACCCACTGACCCAGGTAACTGGGATTCACCCCATATTGGCGCGCCACCTGCTGCGAAGATCGCGGAACTTCGGTACCCTTGGCCAGGGCGTGCAATTGAAGCGACTCGAAATAGGGGAAGCGTGATTTGTGCTCCAGCCGGACTACATTCTTTCCGGCGAGCAGAGGGAAAATGCCGCTTACAGACCAACCACCAGCATCGGGCGAAGCTTCCCGATTCGTCACCGGACCCTTGCCGCGCATTTCCAATACACCATTCACCCAAACATCCGCAGTGCCTGCGCCGGTCTCTTCTTCCAGCATGTCCAACTGATAATTACCGGCCTGTTCCACTGTCACATCGAACTCAGCAAAGTAGGGCCCCTTCGATCCCGTCGGCACATTGCTCTTTTCCTTTTCCAGTTTCTTAGGCGCATTGCCCCGCTCAAAACTATCAGCCGTGCGCAACACGCCATTGCCGCCTGTAACGGGCTTCAAATGCATCTTCTCGTAGCGCAACACATCGCCAGCCGCTAACAAGTAGGCACCAACTTTGGTACGAGCTACAGTGACCAATAAGTTATTTTCTTTTCCGGAAAGACTACCCATCTCTTTCGTCTTCGCCGTGATTTTTTCCAGATGCTCTTTCAACTTCTGACGCTCTTGTTCCGGGGCTAGAATGTATTCGTGCCAAGTTGCCACAACCTTGAAATTCTCCATAGTTTTGGAACTCTTAAAAATTCCGGCCATGGAATAATAATCAGCCGTTGGAATGGGGTCAAACTTATGATCGTGACAACGCGCGCAGCCGACGGTCATCCCCATAAAGGTGCGGGCAGTGGTGTCTAACTGCTCATCCACAATGTCCATTTCCATCTTCATCGGATCATCTTCGGCCAGCATCTTGGCGCCCAGGGAAAGGAACCCGGTGGCTGTCCATCGTTCAAACTGCGTGGCCTCATCTTTTACGCTGGGAAGTAAATCGCCAGCCAACTGTTCTTTCAAGAACAGGTCGTACGGCTTATCTTTATTGAATGCCTCAATCACGTAATCGCGATAGCGGTAAGCATGACGGTACACCAGATTTTCATCCAGACCATTGGAATCGGCATAACGGGCAACATCCAGCCAATGACGTCCCCAACGTTCCCCATAGCGTGGCGAGGCTAACAGTCGATTCACAACATCGCGAAACGCTTCTGGTCGTTGATCTGCAAGGAACGACTTCACCTCTTCCGGTGTGGGCGGTAAGCCTGTAAGATCGAAAGTCGCGCGGCGGATGAGTGTGCGCTTATCGGCAGCGGGTGCAGGCGTCAAGCCCTTGGCCACCAGCCCATTCAACACAAACGCATCGATCGGCGATTTCACCCAGGCTGAATTCTTAACCACCGGAATCACCGGTTCTTTAGCGGGTACAAAGGCCCAAAACTTTTGCGCATTTTTCGCTTGCGAAGGCTTCTCATTCCCCCACGGAGCATTCATTTGGATCCACTGACCCAGCAACGCGATTTCCGCATCTTTCAGTTTTCCAGAAGGCGGCATCTTCAAATCGCCTGTGTGGGAAACTGCGCGTAGCAACAGACTTTCGCCGGGCTTACCAGGAACTACTGCGGCCCCATGAGCTCCACCTTTTAACAGGTTTTCGCGCGTGTCTAAACGCAACCCTCCCATGGCAGCCGACGCAGAATGGCAGGCCTGACACTGTTTGGCAATCAGCGGACGAATGTTCGTCTCAAAGAATTGTCCACCGTCTTGTGCAGTGGCAACGGTAACGCTAACGTAAGCGCTTAAAAGTATAGTAAAAATGAATCGCATCAGATAGGTGAACCTGTCTATTTAGGTCCCTGGGTGCATGTTATCACACGGGCGGGATGGGGAAGTTAGAGTGCTGGTTCAAAGTAGATGCAGGTGTTGAAGATCCGAGTATCCTGAGTCTACAGTGTGACAACGATGCGGGGTGAATCGTGAGAAATTTCGGTGACTTCAACTTCGTCCGCAGGACCTTCTGGGATTGGCTTCCCTTCCTGTGCGAACTCCTGAATTATTATTTGAATAACCTCGTTGATATTTCGAAGTGCGGCTTCTTTGGTGCGTCCCGAGGTGGCAGCGCCCAACAATGCAGGGCAGGTAGCATGCCACGCGTGATTGCCTAGCGCGTCCTCGTCGGGTTCGATTACCACCTTGAAAGTGTAGGTCTTCATATGGGGACTGTATTTTTAGTGTATGCACAAATCATCTTCGTCCAACCCTACGCAGCACCCGATCCGCTGCCAAAACTCCTCGATACTGCGCCTGCTCAAAAATGGAAATGCCACTCACATCAGAATTGGCGAACTCCAGCCCGCCGCCGCCTTTAGCCGCTTGCAGGCGGGCTGCGTTCCCCAAGAACCCTGGCGCAGGACGCACCATGGCATGACCATTGCGAAACATGTCGATGCGAGAAACACATTGCCGAATGCTGGGATGCGCCCGTTCCAGATCATTCAAAATGTATTCTTTCCAGGTGCCCCAATCCGTCCCCAATAACCGTTTTCTAGCAACCGCAGGTGCCTCTGCCGCCAACGGAAGATAGTAAGTCCAAACACTACGATCAATGCGCGATGCCACACTCTGATGGGTGGCAACTACATAGCCCAGCGATGGCGATCCGTAAATTACGTTGTCCCATGCCAGTTCCGATCCCTTCTCTTCCGGCATCCGGTCCAGCGTCAAATTGGCGGTCAACCACGGTGAATATTCAAAACCTTTGAACTTATCGCCACCTTCAATCAAGTAGGACGAAAGAAACGATGGTGCAGCGAACACTACTGCATCGGCATCGTAAATTATTTTCGATGTGACCACGCGCCAACCGGTGCCCGCGCGTTCAATGCGTCGCACCATCTCATTCTTTCGAATATGGCCCGCAGCCTTCTCAATCAGCCGTTTCGCGATCCAGCCATTGCCTTCCGGCCAAGTCAGTGGACCTTTCTCTTCATGCTCTCGCGAAGCGAAATAGTGAATGCCCGCCCAGGCCGAAGTCTCCTCCGATGCGGACCCGTAATCATCGCGACAACTATAATCCGCATACCAGTTCAGGTAAGGCGATGTGAATTTGTTCTG
>JAYWBH010000719.1:0-3271 GCA_043781815.1 Bryobacterales bacterium
ATGCGGTTTTCCCGTTCCGATCGGCGGAATTCAGTGAGTTCCGTAACGATTTGGGTAAGGTTAGTGGCTTCCGATTGGATGGCGCCGGTGCAGTAAGTGCAACCCAGGCTACGCATCCGGCTCATCACCATTTGCGGCTGTTCGCCATCGGCAAGGCGCATATTGTGCTCAAAGGGAATCAATTGGCCATGGCGCATCACCATCTGCCGTTCCTTGGCATAGTAGAGGGGAACAATGGGAATATTTTCCAGTTGAATGTAGTTCCAAACATCCGTTTCAGTCCAGTTGGATAATGGAAACACGCGTATAGTCTCGCCCTTTTCAACGCGTGAGTTGTAAACATTCCACAGTTCCGGACGCTGATTTTTCGGATCCCACTGCCCAAATTTATCGCGGAAAGAATAGATGCGTTCCTTGGCCCGGCTTTTCTCTTCATCCCGACGGGCTCCGCCAAATGCGGCATCATAACCGCCTTCAGCTAATGCGTCGAGCAGGGCTTTGGTTTTGAGCAAGGCGCAACAACGCTGGGTGCCCAGGTCGAACGGGTTAGCCCCGGCTTCAATGGCTTCCGTGTTGGTGCGGACAATCAGATCGGCCCCAATGGACTTTACAAAATCGTCGCGAAAGCTGATCATTTCCTGAAACTTATAGGTGGTGTCCACGTGCAGTAATGGAAATGGAATGCGTGCCGGGTAAAAAGCTTTTTGCGCTAAGCGCACCATGACAGAGCTATCTTTCCCAATGGAATACAGCATTACAGGCTTGGAAAATTCCGCCATCACTTCGCGGATGACGTGAATACTTTCAGCTTCAAGTGCCCGCAGGTGGCTCAAAGTTCGTGGTTGCATGAAGGTTCCATACTAGGATAACACTGCTTCGAATGGATCATACCAATGTCTATCGGGTTGCGCATATTGAGAGTACCGTTACTAGGAAAGATTACAAAAATATAATAAATCTGTAACACATAAAGTGTTACTTTTGTTTTACGTGCTCTAAACAAAGCACGTGCGTCAGGGACTATAAACTGCCGCCAAATGAACTCAAGGAAGTGGAATTTATGAAATTTGTGAAACAAGCATTACTCGGATTCGGGTTAGTCTGTCTTCTCGTTGTCGCCCCCAGCGCGCAGGGTCAGGCCGTTAAAGAAGCAAAAGCTAAAGTTGAGAAAAAGGCCAAAATGGTGGCCACCGCACCTGTTGATATCAACAGTGCTTCAGCGGATGAATTGGAATCAGTAAAAGGAATTGGCGCTGCAACGTCCAAGAAAATCATTGCAGGCCGCCCATACACCTCAGTAGCTGATCTAGCTAAGGCTGGAATTTCCGCTACTCAATTGAAAGAGATCACACCCATGTTGAAGGTGGGTGCCGCTGCCGCAGCTCCTATGGCAAAGCCTGCCATGGGTAAAATGCCCGATGCCTCAGTCTCCCCTGCTGGCGCAGCCAAAACCGAAAAGACAAAGGGCATGGCCAATGCTCCGACAATGCCCATGGCCGCTGGCGGTGGCAATGGAATGGTTTGGGTTAACGAAGAAAGCAAAGTGTTCCACAAGGAAGGCGACCGTTGGTATGGCCGCACCAAAAAGGGCAAGTACATGACCGAAGCCGATGCGGTCAAAATGGGTGCCCATGAATCGAAAGAAAAAATGACCGGAAAGAAGTAGTTTTCCTCACCTGAAAACGCCGACGAAGGCCTGTCTTCGTCGGCAAAAACGTCGGCAAAAACTCCCTCCAGTTCCATCTCTGATTCCGTAGCCTTCTAGAACCTGTAACATGCAGGGAAACCCTTCGTCTAACCCTTCTCCACTGTTGTGTTAACTGATTCCAAACAAAGGGATTTCGCATGGTTTGCACAACATGTAGTATCTTTTTCCAAAAGACCACTAGAAGATGTGGTCCTCTTCCTTGCTTTTTACCTTAGGGCGGTTTACTATAACCTCATCCCCTGAGCCACTGAAACTCTCTCGTCTTAAGAGACAACAGTGCGAAAGTCAAAATTTCAACGAAGAAGAGGGCTTAAGCCTTGCTCAAACTGAAGAAGATCGAAATCCAAGGTTTTAAATCGTTCGCAGACCGCACGGAAATGCGTTTTCACGGCAGTGGTGTGGCCGCTGTGGTGGGCCCCAACGGTTGCGGAAAATCGAATTTAAGCGATGCCATTAGTTGGGCGCTTGGCGAACAATCGGCCAAAAGTCTGCGCGGTGCTCGCATGGAAGATGTGATTTTCGCGGGGACACGGGATCGTAAGCCGTTGGGCATGGCGTCGGTAACCATGACCTTGACCGACCCTCGCATTGACCCTTCGCCCATCAATGTAGAGGTAATTGAACTTCCTCCAGGGGCCGATATCATCGCCGCCGCTCCCACCGGCAATATTCCTTCTGACAAGCCCGATCGTAAACGTGACATTGTGATCACCCGTCGCTTGTTCCGGTCTGGTGAGAGTGAATATCTAATTGACGGCAAGGCAGCCCGCCTGCGCGATATTCAGGACATCTTTATGGGCTCGGGCCTGGGACCGGAATCCTACGCCATCATTGAACAGGGCAGAATTGGGCAAATTTTAAGCAGCCGTCCGCATGATCGTCGGGCTGTGATTGAGGAAGCCGCCGGCATTACTCGCTTCAAAACCAAGAGACGTCTGGCCGAAGCGAAGTTGGAAGGGGCCAAGGCTAATTTGTCGCGCGTGTTCGACATTTTGGAAGAAGTTGGTCGCCAGGTGAATTCCCTAAAACGGCAAGCGGCCAAGGCCAAGCGCTGGGAAGAATTGAAGACAGAAATGGTGGCCCACTTGCGTCGCCTGCTGGCTGGTAAGTTTAAAACTTTGGATCGCGACGCAACCAAAGCCTCACTGGAACTGCAAATGGCGTCGGCTGCGCTCACAGAACTGGTGACCGAAGTTCAGCTTAAGGAAAAGGAACAAAGCTCGCTTCAGGAAGAGTTCTATAAGCTGGAACAGGATCTGACGGAAAAGCGCAAACTGCTTTCCGAATACCGTGTGGATGCGGAGCGCACCAGTGGTCGTATTCAAACGCAGGCGCAACAAATCGCGGCGATTGAACAGCGTTTGGGTCAGGGCGAAGCGGAATCGCAAAACGTGGAAATGCGTCTGGGTCGCTTGGCGGAAGAGGCTCTGCAAAACGAACAGAGCTTAAAGCAGTTGGAAACGGAAACGGAATCGGCGCGTCAGCGTTTGGCTTTGAAGAACGAAGAACGCACCCGGTTGGAACAGGATCTGCGGGGCAGGGAAGGGGCCATTGAACAGGCTC
>JAYWBH010000720.1:0-3263 GCA_043781815.1 Bryobacterales bacterium
CAAACATGGGCCGTTTGGGGTCGGCCATAGTGCCTGCACCTTGTAGCGGCACAATAGCCACAAGTCGTTCGTGGGATTGGCCGGGGTCCACCTTACGAAGCTGGGCTGAGGAAGGGATCAAGCATAGGGATGCTAGAAGGAGAGTTCGGATGGGGGTCCTGGTAATTGTCTTTGTCCATCTTGACCCTCATAGGTAAATTCCGAATCCAAACATAGAAATGATAGTGAACATCTGCTCGTCAATATTTCTCCCGGAAACAAGGGAGACTTCAGTCACCCAAAGACCCTTTCTGAGATGCTTAAACTCAGGTAAAGTGCCGGAGGCGTGGAACTTACTCACAGTATCATCCGAGTCATTTAAGCTAATGTATTCAATTGAGGCTGAGTTGGCCTGGGGGTTCATGAAAAACACTAATGCAACTCCCGACGGATCCACGTCGAGCGCCCCAGATGCTTGTTTGCTTGCAGCACTAGATGTGTGGTGATACGAACGATATCCCCAAAGTGGGCTCTGCCGCATCTCTTCCTTGTTTGGAATACTTTCCAGTAAATCACGTTCTTCCTGACGTCCTAACAACAACGATGAGGTTATCCGGTCGTTGACAATTCGAAGCTGTACGAGATCATTCGCAACAACAATATATTTAGCCGATGGTTGCGAAATGTAGAACTGAGGCGCTACCGATTGTGTTGGACGAGCCAAGCGCCAAACCGATGAACCGTTTTCTCCTGTCACAGGCACCCCTGGTGGGTGACGCTGGATGTCGACCGAATGAGCCCTTGACAGCTTGATCACATAGCACGTGTCGGCAAGAACTGATCCAAGCCCTTTTGGCGGGTGGAAGTTCCCTGCGCCTACCACGACGAATTCAATATTTCGTTCACTCAAGAGACTCTTACTCACTACATCATCTTGCCCCATTGCACCTAGAAGATCCGCGAATGGGATTTGTAGCTTCGAGAAAATCTCTTTTGGTAACTTTGGAAAAGTGCTGGGAGAATAGAGGATTGCCCCTTTCGCAAAAATGACGCTCTCGTATTGACGCACCAAAAGATTTGTTATAAATACCTGATTATCTTTCTCCTGACTGTGACAAGAACATTGCAGAAAACATTGAGCAATAATGGTGACAAAAAGACGCTGCAAGACTGCATGTTTCATGCCGATTGCTAACCTCGAGACTGGCACCATCATGGCAGGGGAAGCCTTCTTGACCAACCATAGGAACCAGGAGGAGCCGTAGGATTAAATCCACCCTGTCTGCCTATGTAGCGAGCAGCTGTGTTGCTATTGGCCCCGTTTACAGGATCATAAACTATTGTTTTTGTGGGGAAGCCGCGCGCAGCCTTAAGCATCGCATCCACCGCTGCACAGTTCTCCGCTGACAATCCGCTGCTCCAGGCTGTTTTCTGATCCTTGTTATCAAGCCCGTTCGAAGATCCAGGTACTACCCACACCTGCAAATACTGCACGGTGTTAACCGCAGCGGCAACGTTAGGACCAGCTGAAATTATGCTTTGAGCCCCAGTCGAGTCCTGTACCCACCAAAAAGAGTGGGTTGCGCCTAGTGCTTGCGCTCTCAAGTCATCAACAGACCGGTATTTCACCTGCGCAAAACATTCGGGTTCCGCTGGCTTTCTTGGTATCATTTCAACTGGTGTGTTGCAGAAAATAGCATTGTTTGGCACGGTAATCGTTGTGAATCCGACCACATGGTCAACGCAATTATTTTGAGTATTTACATACAAGCAGTTTCCCGTTAGACAGGCGAGAGTCCAAGGTCTTGGCCCCTCATCTCCTTCGTTGGATGCCCCTGAATAAGAATCACAAGGACCAGAAAGTGAGGCATCGGTTGCCCATCCGGACCCGCAGTTTTCCTTCAAAAGACCACTTGAATCAGCGTAATTAATCGGATCTCCTCCAACATATGCGGACCGACTCCAACTGCCCGGATCACTGGCTCCGCCGCTCGCTTGATACGGATCACTCGAAAGAAACCTTCCCGTCGCACTCGAGTAGTATCGCTGGTTTGCATAATCCAGACCAGAAGCATCTCTCAAATAAGTCCCGAACTTCTCCGCTGGATTCGCCGTTACCGTCTTCTCCTCGCCATACGGGAAGTAATCCACGGCAGCCCCGCCGCGCGACACAACACTCCCTAGTCGATCAGTTACAACTGCTGTGTCGTTAAGAAGAATTGGCCGCCCGGCGAAGTATACGTTCTTTGATGTACCCGATACTACCATCGTCCCTACTACCAGCGTCCCATTGATATTCGCCATCTGGTACGTCATGATGCGCTTGCCGCTGGCGTCGTGGAAGTAGATCCACTCTGCGCCGCTGGCGTCTCGTTTATATACTCGCTGATTGTTAGTTAAATAACCGTATGACTCGCCACCTGCTGTCGTCAGGCGGTTCTCAACATCGAAGGCACCCGATGACGTCATGTTGCCGTTGGCATCGTAAGTGAATCCGCCGCTGTTGATGCGGTTGGTCAGGCCATTCACAGTTACACTCAGCAACGGAGCTGAGCCTGCGGTTGGTGTCTTATCTGTTAAGTTACCCCAGCCGTCGAAGCCGTAGGTTGAGCCCCAGTTTGGCGACGATGCAGAGACTAACCGTTTCAAGGCATCATATTGATAGCTGACCTTTTCCGCACTTATATTGTTGGTTCGCGATAGTATTTGCCCGTTATCAGCCCCTGGCGAGTATTCGTATTCAATGTCGACCAAGTTACCCGTGTTGGGGGATAAGCCTGATTTCTGACCGATTAACTCATTCCGTAGGTTGTAACTGTAATTATGGTAAACCGGCAGATAGGAGGAGTTATAAGGTTGGCCGTAGGGCGTCGCGTAAGAAGTCATTCGACTGGCGACGTTGTAATTAACGTTGTTCACCAGATCCACTGGGAGTGTTGCGTCAGGGTTAGTGGGATCCTTGCCGGTCATCCGGTTGGGCCGCAGCATATTGTCGTAATAGTAAGTGAACGGCACGTTGATGTCCGGGTACTTTACAGAATCCAGCTTCGCTCCTGTGAAACTGTATTCCAAGTCTTTATCCACATCGCCAAGCTGCGGGTGCGATACGCGAAGCCTCTTCTTTAACACGCGGCCAACGGAATCGTACGAATACATTTCGTACAATGTGGTTGTCCCACCAACACCTCCCGAGAGAGTTGTGGCGTAGGACTTTGCCACGGCCAACCGTCCATTCACGTTTGCTGAGAAACTGGGTACCACGCTATTTGCATCATACTCGAAAT
>JAYWBH010000721.1:0-3253 GCA_043781815.1 Bryobacterales bacterium
CTTTCGTTCCACTTTCTTATCTGATGCTAAGCGTCGCACTGCTGATAGCTGCTGGCTGCCGGAACACTTTTCCCCTTCGCCAAATTTGTCGCTGCAATCAGACCCGTAAATCAGCTTGTCCTGGTATAGCTTCAAGAACTGGCGGGCATGCGTTTCATCGCGCATTAAAGCGTTCAAACCGCTGCCTGCCGAAAGATCGCCAAACATGTTGGGATAATCTTTTAGATACCTGCTGCTGATGCCGCCGGGGCTGACCTTCCCTTTGGGGTAGAGCGCTGGTTCCTGTTGTTCCAGATCAATATTCGCCCACCATGTTTGGGCGTGACCAATGAAATTCACTTTCGGATACTTTTCCAGAATCTTGTAGAAGCGGTCAAAGTGCAGGTTATAGGTGTTGTATTGAAAGTGCAGCAGAACAGGAACGTTGAATTCCTGGGCAATCTGGGCAATTAAATGAATGTGTGGCGAATCGGAATCCACTGGAAATTTCTGTTCCCCAATTCCAATGGCACCCATCTTCAAATACTTGGTGATCACTTCACGACACTGCGGAATATCGGGCATTTCATTGGCGCAAAAGACATATTCCTGAGGAAAGCGTCGGCACAGTTCCAGGCATTCTTCGTTCCCTCCGGCCCCTGCGGCAAGCCCATACTTTTGTCCGGCGGGGAGCAGAATGGTTTTGGTGATGCCCATTTTTCTTTGATGAATCACCAATTCATCAGCAGTCCGGCCCGAGTATGGCGTATGTTGGTGGATGTCAATCACTGGTTCTTTGGTCTGAGCGTTGGTCTGATTTACCAGATTAGCCGCCCCTAAAAGGCCTGCAAATTGACGACGATTAAAAATGGAACTTACCATGCGGAATACAATAACAGTTTTATGAAGCGATCTGCGATTTTGGTTTTAATTACCCTTTTCCTAACAAGCTGTGGGAGGCAAAATGAGAAATTAGAAATGGGTAAGCTGGTGGAACAATTTGTTTACCAGTCGCTGGCCTTTTCACCATCAACAGCCACTGCCGCTGGCTACCACTCCCACAACGGCATTCCGTTGGATCAGTTGCTGGACGATATGTCTGAGCAAAGCTTTGCCGAACAACGCCAGTTTTATATGGCAACTAAGGAAGAGTTACATAAAATTCCCCAGGATAGTGCCGATCCTGAAGCCGATGCCGACGGGATGATTATCCGCAACCTGGTGGAACTTTCCCTGTTGGAACTGAACGAAATCAAATCCTATAAACACAACCCCACCATTTATGTGGAGATGATTGGGAACGCTTTGTTCAGTCTTCATGCTTTGGAATCTGCGCCCAAGGAAAAGCGGTTCCAAAGTATGATTGCAAGGCTGGAAAAAATTCCAACTGTCCTGGAACAGGCCAAAGCAAACCTTACCGATTCCCCAGAAATATGGAATCAGGTGGCCAGACAGGAAAACGATGGCAACATTGATTTGATTGACCAGGAACTTCGTAAACAGTGTCCCCAAGCGTTGCGGGGAAAGTATGACAAGGCAGCAGTGACAGCGCTTGATTCCCTGAAAGCGTTTCAATCCTTCCTTGAAAAAGATCTTTCCAAAAAAACATCGGATTGGCGTTTGGGAGCTGATAAGTATGCCAAGAAATTTCTTTACACCATGGTGGTGGATACAAGTGCCAGCGGTGCACTGACTGAGGCGGAAACCAAGTTCAAGCAAGTGAAACAGGAAATGGAATTTTTGTCGCGCGACGTGCAGGGTGACGTCAGGAAAAAGCTGGATCTTATTTCGCGCAAGCAATCTTCTGTGAACCGCTATTTTGATGACGCCCGTGCGGACCTTGACGGGGCGCGTCGTTTCGTAAAGGAATCGGCCCTGGTGGCGTTGCCGGGTCGGGACAACTTGAAGGTGATTGAAACGCCGGAATTCATGCGGGGAATTTATGCAGTGGGTGGCTTCAACGCGGCACCTGCACTGGAACCAGCGAGTGGTGCCTTCTATTGGTTAACGCCAATTCCCAAAGATTGGCCGAAGGAACGAATTGCATCGAAGCTGCGTGAATACAATATTTACGGTCTGAAATTATTGACCCTTCATGAGGCTATGCCGGGTCATTATGTACAGGCCGAATATGCCAATAACATGGAACCGCAATGGCGCCGTCTGCTGCGTAGTGTGTACGGCAATGGGCCATATGTGGAAGGTTGGGCGGTTTACATTACCGAGCAAATGCTGGATGCAGGGTATCTGAATAAATCTCCTGAACTACGGATGACATTCCTAAAGCAGCAGTTGCGGATGATCGCCAACACCATCCTGGATATTCGTTTGCACACTTTGGGAATGAGTGACCAAGAGGCGATGAAGTTAATGATGGAGGGGGCATTTCAGGAAGAAGAGGAAGCCCGGGCCAAACTGCAACGTGCAAAATTATCTTCCTGCCAACTGCCAACTTACTACCTGGGTTACCGGGAATGGAAAAACTTACGCCAGCGTTCGCTGAGGATAAACCCCGGACAGAGTCTGGCTACTTTTCATAAGCGGGCGCTTTCCGAAGGTGCTGTTCCGATGACGGAACTCACGAAGTTGATGGAGTCCACCACAAACGGAAAATCACCCAAATGATTTTGACGCCAGCCATTATGCTAGCTCTGAAATTACCGCTGACTTTATTTTCGCCAGCGGCACGAAGTCGGTAGCTTACGGGGATTTCCAGGATACGTAATTTGTTGCGAACAGCTTTCACTTGCATCTCAACGGTCCACCCATAGTTACGATCCTGCATTGCCAGCGATTTCAGTTTTTTGGTGGAAATAGCGCGGAACGGTCCTAAATCGGTAAAGTTGTGTCCCCAAAAGATACGGATCAAAACGGTGGCTATTCGATTGCCGAATCGTTGATGAGCCAATAAAGATCCCACTTCGGCTTTCCCTAATACGCGCGAACCCAGAACAAAATCGGCTTGGCCGCGTGCAATCGGTTCCAACAACATTCGGGCTTCTGCGGCAATTTCGGAATTGTCCGCCTGCATGAAAACTACTGCTTCAATGTCGAGAGGTAAGGTGGAGATAGCTTTCAGGCAAGCCGCCCCGTAACCCCGCTCCGGTTCACTGACAACGATTGCACCGCGCCCTGCGGCCAGTTCGGCAGTGCGATCCGTGGAACCATTGTCGGCCACAATGACGAATCGGTACAAACCTGCGGGGATGGCGTCTAACGTTTGGCAGATCACTGCTTCTTCATTTAGAGCGGGAATGATCAACACCGCTGGCAA
>JAYWBH010000722.1:0-9839 GCA_043781815.1 Bryobacterales bacterium
GGCATTGGCGAATCGTATATGGTTGGAGAATGGACTTCCCCAGACATTGTGAATGTGATTCGTTTGGCTGTGCGCAACCTAGATTCACTGGAAACCAGCAATAAATGGTTCAGCGCGCTCAGCCGATTCAGGAATCGAATTCTGCATGTTTTGAAGTCCAATAGCATTACCAATAGCAGGAAAAACATTGGGGCTCATTACGACCTTTCCAATGAGTTCTTCCGTCTGTTCCTGGATGACAGCATGACGTATTCGTGCGCCTGGTTTGAAAATCAGAACGATTCCTTAGAGCGCGCTCAGGCTCAAAAACTGGACCGGATTTGCCATAAGCTTCAATTGAAGCCCGGGGATCGGGTGCTGGAAATAGGGTCGGGGTGGGGTGGCTTGGCGTTGCATGCCGCGTCGCAATATGGGGCTCATGTGACCACCACAACGATCAGCCAACAACAATATGCGTTGGCGGAAGAACGGTTCCGAAGTTTTGACCCATCGGGCGAGCGAATTCAATTGCTGCTTGAAGATTATAGAAATTTAGAAGGCACCTTCGACAAAATCGTCAGCGTGGAAATGTTTGAGGCGGTTGGCTTGGATTACTACGATCAATTTTTTGCTGCTTGTGATCGACTGCTGGAACCGAATGGTTCCATGCTAATTCAGACCATCACCATGCTGGATCAAAAATTCCCGGCCTACCACCGTTCCAGCGATTGGATTCAGAAGTACATTTTCCCAGGCGGGGAATTGGCTAGCATGACGGAGATGCTGAAATCGACGACACGCGCCTCTCGGCTTTCCTTGTTCAACGCTGAGGACATGGGCATCCATTACGCCATGACCCTGAATGAATGGCGGCGGCGGTTTCTAATGAATCTGGATGAAGTAAGCAGACTGGGGTTTGATGCAAAGTTCCTGCGCATGTGGGAATTTTACTTGGCGTATTGCGAAGGTGCATTTCTGGAACGGCATGTCAGCACCACGCAAATGATGTTTGTGAAAGCTTACGCGCAAACCAATCTAGTAGGCGAACCGTTGAGTCAGGTTGATTCAAATATGCCTAAATCCCGGTTCTTGCGTACCGAATTCCAGGCGAAGTAACGACCGTTCATGGCGACAAAAACTCCCGCTGGCAACACTTGGGCAAAGGCCATGGCGCAACCCAGATTAAACATTCCATCGGAACTGCCGAATTTATATGGAATCATGGCACCGGTCAAGACCACGGTTTTATTTAGGTTGGCTTGGCCAAGAACGGCGGCCGTGAGCTGCATCGTATCGGTACCGTGAGTGATCACAATGCGCGAGGCTGCTGAATCCCGACAGGCTTGTAAAATAGCCTCCCGGTCCTGACTGCGCATCTCCAAACTATCCACCATCATCAATGGCAGAATGGCAACATCTAAACCACATCGTCCCAAGGCCAGCATATCGCCCACATGGGAATTTTTGAAGAATAACGAACCATCCAGTTCGTTATATTCCTTGTCAAAGGTGCCACCAGTGACAATGACTAAGATTTGATTCTTGTGCATGTCGTTTTACTTTGTCTCAAGTGACCTTGTAATCATTGGCAGATTGACTTAACTCTGCGAATAGTATATCCCTATATAATCGATTTTTATTGCCAGGGAGGCAATTCCATGCGCTCAAGTCTCGCAGCCCTCGTCGGCGCGGCACTATTTTTAGTGCCCGTTTACGCCCAGGATTCCCGTGCGAAAGTTCAAGGCACCGTTACTGACGCTTCACAAGCCGTCATCGCTGGGGCCAGTATCCAACTGCTGAATGAAAATACTGGAGTGCAGGCAACTGCAACCACCAATGGATCTGGCCAATATCTTTTTGACTTCGTAATTCCCGGCAACTATCAGGTTACCGTGGAACTGCAAGGATTCAAAAAGTTCATCCAAAAATCCATTCTGGTGCAAGCCCGTGGCGACATTTCTGTCAACGCGAAATTGGAACTGGGAGCAACGCGAGAATCAGTCACCGTGGAAGCAACGCCGATTGCAGTGCAATTCAATACATCGACGATGGGTCTGACGTTAGACACGAAGATGACTAACAATTTGCCGATCATCCATCGCAATCCTTTCCTGCTAGCGACACTGAACCCGGCAACGGTTTTGCGATCATCGACAGAGCAGAGCCCGTTTCACCACTGGGCGGCTTCGCAGATTGACGTGGGCGGCAATACAACAATTAAGAACGACATCATTATGGATGGTTCGCCATCAATGACCACGCAGAAATCATCTTACACACCGCCGATGGATGCAGTGTCTGAAGTGAATTTGCAACAGAACGCGGTGGACGCGGAGTTCGGCCATTCAGCGGGTGGAGTGCTCAGTGTTTCTATGAAATCGGGAACAAATGATTTTCATGGTACGGCTTACTATCTGGGTCGCAATCCAGCCATCAATGCATCGGCGAATTCGTTGAACCACACTCCGAATCTTACGCGACAACATACCTGGGGAGGCGTGATTGGTGGGCCCATTAAGAAGAACAAGATTTTCAACTTCTTTTCTTATGAAGCTTGGCGCACTATCAATCCCTTGACGGTTCAATCTACCTTGCCCACAACTCTGGAACGCGGTGGTGACTTTTCCAAAACGTTTTTGGCAGACGGTTCTATCCGAACTATTTACGACCCCTACACAACCAAGGTTTTGAACAACGTTGCATCGCGGACTCCGTTCGCCGGGAACATGATTCCGGCCAACCGGATTGATCCCACATCGAAGGTGATCCTGGGCGATCTGTACAAACAAAATAACCCAGGCCGTGATCTTTCCGGGTTGAACAATTTCGCCACTGATTATGCCAACCGGTTTAAGTATTGGAACTTTTCTGATCGGTTGGATTGGAACATTTCAGACCGATTGAAAGTGTTTGGTCGCTACAATCAATTCCGCACGTTCACGCGTTCTGACGATTACACTGGCGGTTCCCCGGCCTGGGCGGTGGATGGTTCCAAGCGCCATGCCCGCAGCTTTTCCGGTGATGCTGTTTATACTTTGAATGCCACCACACTGCTTAATTTTCGTGGTGCCTACAATGGCATTGTGGATTCCTTCGGTGTGCCAGACAAGACATTGAAAGCCAGTGACCTGGAACGCTTTTGGCCGGGCAACCCTTATTACAAAGGCTATTTGGGAGATTTGCCGGATATTTATTATCCAGGTGTAACGGTCACTCAGCTCACATCCACAGTATTGGGCAAAGCTAACTACTGGTTTCAAGAACCGAACAGTTTCAATCTGGAATCGAAGATGTCAAAGAACATTGGACGCCACTACACCAAGTTTGGTGTGGAGTTTCGCCGGGAAGCTGTGAATGCTGCCCGTCCGCGATTCATGAACTACACGTTTGGTCAAGCGCTGACGGCGGAGACATTCAACAGTCCCAACACTGCCCGTAATGGGAACGGTTGGGCGACGTTTTTATTGGGCGCTCTGGACAATGGTTCGGACATCCGGTCTATTCCAATTCAGCGTCCTCGTAGTAACTTTTACGGATTATTTTTCCAGGACGATTTCAAGATCAGCCAGAAGTTGACTTTGAACCTGGGCCTTCGCTACGAATACTTCAGCCCACTAACAGACCCCGATCAACGCCAGTCCCGCTTTCTGGATTTAACGCAGCCCATCCCGGAATTTCAGGGTGCGAAGACTCCTGTGTTGCCTGCTTCTGTGACTGCCTTGCGCACAGCAGCTCCCATCTTCAACGGCGCATGGCAATTCACTACAGATAAGAACCCAGGTTCCTGGAATCCGCAAAAGGCGCTGCTGATGCCGCGCATTGGGTTGGCTTACAAGCTGGATAATAATACAGCGATTCGGGCTGGTTGGGCTCGCTACATTGTGCCATCTACACTGACTGATGGCCTGAACATTCTGGGTAGCTTAAACCTTCCCGGGTTCGACGCAGCCACCACGGTAGTTGCCCCGCAGCAAGGTGTGCCCCAAGCTTCACTCTCAAATCCATTTCCTGGTGGACTGGTTCCGGTGAGTGGAAAAAACTTCGGAACGTACACAAATTTGGGTGGCCCGGCCACTTGGTATACACAGAATTTCGATGCTGGAGTCAACGACCGTTTCAACATCAGCGTGCAGCGTCAACTGCCGGGCAAGATGCTGGCCGACGTTACGTTCTTCATGAATCTGGGACGCAATTCGCCGTTCACCAAGGATTACAATTTGGTTGACCCCAGGACCGGGTTCAAGAACCAGAACGCCACCACCGCAATTGTTCCGAATCCTTTCTATAATGTTCTTCCGATTGAAAAGATGCCCGGCACCTTGCGCACACAGGCCACCATCGGAACGGATCAACTGCTGCGTCCCTATCCGCAGTATGGTTCGCTGACGGAAAGTCTCATAGGCGGATTGGATAACCGCTATAAGGCTCTGCAAATTCAAGTGCAGCGTCCTTTTGTCAACGGCTTCAATTTTGTGTTGGGTTACAACTACAACACTGAGAAAAATCAGGAATACTACGACAACGTAGATTATTTCGACAACAAACTTACCTGGCAGCCGGGTCGCAATCCCAATCAACGTTTGACTGCGGCAGCCATTTATGAATTGCCATTCGGCAAGGGCAGAAAGTTCATGACTCACACGCATTCTTTGGTTGATGGAGCGCTGGGTGGCTGGTCGGTGAGTGGTCTTTACCAGATCAACTCTGGCAACTATCTGCGTTTCGGCGGAATGATTGTGAACGGCGATCCATCGATTGCGACGCCTACCAACGCGCAATGGTTTGACACATCGAAGTTCACCAAAATTGCCGCCTTCACCCGACGCGACAATCCGTTGCAATATCCCAACGTCAAAGGACCCCGTTACGCCAACACTGATCTTACTCTTGGCAAAGTTTTCCCGATTAAGAAGATTAGTGAAACGTTCAAGTTTGAGTTCAAGGTGGAAGCTTACAACCTGACCAACAGCTTCACAGGTGCAGATCCTGGCACGGATGTGAACACGCCTTCAACGTTCGGCAAGATCACGGCTCAACGGGCAGGTATGCTTGGTCGTCAAATCCAATTCAGTGGGAAGTTTTCCTTTTAATAATTGGGGACGTGCACTCTGTTCACTTATTTAATTTAGGAGGGAGTAATACCTTCCTATAAGACAGTTGGACTCATATAATTTAATGAGTGAACAGAGTGCACGTCCCCCAATTACGAAGTGTTGATCCTACACAGAAGTTCTCTTCCTTGAAAATGGCCCGACCCGTATTTCTTGCAGTATTTCTGCTGACCACGACGACTGCAAATGGTCAGTATGCAGGTGCCGATACCTGTAAGCTCTGTCATCCAGCTCAATACGCCGCGCAATCGCAATCAGGTCATGCCAGGGCTCTTTCCGGCGGTCCTACCAGTTGGAACTTCGGCTCGGGTGTGCAAGCTATCACACCGGTATCAAAGCTAAACGATGAGTTCTACCTGGAGCATGGTCAAAGTGATTTCAAAGGTGTGAAGGATCGGACACCAGGTCATATGAACTCGAAGGGTGTCCAATATCGGATCACCGATCCGGGGTCGCAAATCATGAAATGCTTTCAGTGCCATTCCACTGGACCCCTCAATCTATCTGCTTCCTTAGCTATTGAACCAACCGAACATGGCGTACGTTGTGAGAGCTGCCATGGGCCAGGTGCGGCTCATATTGAACAGGGTGGCAGCAAGACGGCGATTTTCAATCCATCACAATTGAATGCCAGTGCGATGAACGAATTCTGCGGGAATTGTCACCGCAAACCGGGCGAGGATACTGATTGGACCAAGGCCTGGAATACCCGCCATCAGCCGATCTACTTGAACCAGAGTGCCTGCTTTCAAAAATCGAATGGCGCGTTGAATTGCATCACCTGCCATAAGCCGCATGATTCATTGGCCCGTACCGGATATGATGCAATCTGTTCCAGTTGTCATGCCAAGCCGAATCACAAGGTCATTGCTGTTGCTGGAAAAACTTGCACCAATTGCCATATGCCGCAAGTACGACCGCAAGCCAGACTTGCTTTTACCAATCATTGGATTGGGATATATCGCAAGGGCAACTTACGGCCTTGAAGCGCAAGAGCTAGCGTAACTTTTCGGTAATGGTGACTGAGTCAGTAATGCGGAAGCTGATGCGGGTTTCTACCGGCAGCACCGCTGGTTCACCACGAGTTAAAAGTACCACGCCTTCTGCAGCCCCACCGCCAGCGCCTGCGCCAATGGCCGCACCTTTACCGCCTCCGAAGATGGCACCAAGAGCAGCCCCAACTCCGGCGCCGACGGCAACTTTTCCGACGTCTTTCTTCTTGCTGGAAGGGCCTTCCTTTTCAAACAATGCAGTTTGGATCTTAACCTTCTGGCCATCGGAACTAATAAAGTGAGTTAGCTCCAGTGCAAGGTGGGCCAAACCTTTCACTTTGCCGGCCCGGGTGACATCTACAATGCGGCCTTCAGCGCGAGCTCCCCGTTCCGCAATGACCATGCCGTTGATCACTAACGGTTCAGAAAGAACGGCAGTGAAGGGATCGTTAGACACTTTCTTTTCGCTGGAAATGGCTTCGTTCAAACGGATCGGCAACAGCGTTCCGGCGGCTATAGTAACGGATTGCGCTTGCCTTGGCGTCGGGGCAGGATGAGGTTGTTGTTCCGCCACGACGACTGGGGCTGGCACAGCAACCGGTTCCGGCGTTGGCACGTGTTGGGGAGTTGGCGGCGGCGTGGAAGCTTGCAGTTGTGGTTGCTCGTTCACAACTTTTGGTGCTTCGGCGCTAGCCCTCCATTTGGACTGTGACGAATGCTGCGGATGGGCAACAGTCTCGAATCGCTTTGGCTCGATTGATCTAGAGGTAGCCGCAGGTAGTGACGATACTTCAGCCGCAACTGCTGGTGCTTCTTTCGAATTAGCGGCGATCGGCTCAGGAGTCTTGAGGGATGGTGGCGACGCCTGCCGGTTCGAGTAGAAATAGGCCGAGCCGCCAGCAACTACCATCCCTGCCAGAAACCCGGAAATCATTTTTGTGTTCGAACCAGTCTGTTCCATATTGATTTAAACGTGACAGGGTGGGGCAAAGTTTCGGAAAAATAGGACAATGGTCTTTGATGGCCATTGAACGGTTCCCCTGCCCTAACTGTAAAGCTGACATGGAGTTTGACCCAGCCACAGGGGGAATGAAATGTTCCTATTGTGGAACGCGGTCCGACGTTCAGTCCGATTCCCAACGAATTGTTCATGAAAATCCGCTTTCTGCTGAGGCGCTGAAGCCCGATCCGTCGCGAATTCAACGACTTTCAGAAGTTTCTAAAGAATTCACTTGTACAGGCTGCGGAGCCACAATTCAGTTTGATCCACCCCAAGTTGCAGGCTCCTGCCCCTTCTGCGCAGCGAGCATCGTGGCCCAACCAAAGGATTCCGACCCCCTCATTGCACCTGACGCTGTGCTTCCCTTTGCCGTGCCGAAGGAGCAAGCTACAGCCAATATCCGCAACTGGTTGGCATCGCTATGGCTCGCCCCTGGAGCACTGGCGGCAATGGCCAGGCCGGAAGGGATCAGGGGAATGTATCTGCCCTTTTGGACGTTCGATGCCAAAACCAGCACGCGGTACACGGGCCAGCGCGGCCAATATTATTACGAGACAATTCAGGTTCAGGAAAACATTAACGGCCAAAATGTCCTGCGCGATGTCCAGCAACGGCATACCGCCTGGCAAAATGCGCAAGGGTCAGTAGGGGTAGCGTTCGACGATGTTTTGGTGCCCGCAGTGCGTTCTGTTTCTGCTGATCGATTAAAAAAACTGGAACCCTGGAACCTGCACAAGCTGAAACCCTACGACACTGCTTTTCTTTCAGGCTTTCAAGCGCAGCGCTATCAGGTGGAACTTGGCGATGGTTTTGGGGTGGGTAAATCGATCATGGAACGGGCCATCCAGGATGAGATTCGGCGGGATATTGGTGGGGATGAACAGCAGATTTCAGAATCGGAAACACGCTACGGCAGCTTGACGTTTAAGCATGTATTGATGCCAGTCTGGATGGGAGCGTATCGCTTTGAAGGTCGTGTGTTTCAGATGATGGTCAACGCCCAGACGGGTGAAGTGAATGGGGAGCGTCCGTACAGCAAGGGCAAAGTATTTTTATTGATCGTGGTGATCCTGCTGCTACTGCTTTTCCTGATCTCACTGGATCACCGCTAAAATAGAATGATGGAGGCAACTATCTCATTTCCGGAAAGCTTCAACATTGGCCCAATTCATATTGCCCCGGCCACCGTTCTGGCACCCATGGCAGGCGTCACCGATACTGTCTTTCGCCGATTGATTCGCGACCAGGGCGGTTGCGGTTTGATCATGACCGAGTTCACCAGTTCGCACGGTGTGGTGGGGACCGATGGTGGTCGTAAAACTACACGGAAGGCGCAACGGTTTGATCAACTGGCTTTTGAACTGGAAGAGCACCCCATTTCCGCACAGCTATTTGGGGCCGACCCGCAGGTGATGTCAGAAGCGGCACGTATTTGTCAGGACCTGGGTTTCGACGCCGTGGATATCAACTTTGGATGTCCAGTGAAGAAGGTGGTGCGATGCAATGGAGGGTCTGGCTGCTTGCGGGATTTACCGTTGGTTCGTAATCTGGTTGCCGCGTGCAAATCTGTATTGACCATCCCTCTCACTATGAAATTTCGGGCTGGTTGGAACGATCAGGAACTGGTGATGGTGGATATGGCGAAGATCGCCGAAGAGGAAGGTTTGGCGGCAGTGGCGCTGCATCCACGAACACGGGAACAGGGCTACGCCGGTCGGGCTGATTGGACTCGCATTACCGCCATCAAGCAGGCTGTAAAGATCCCGGTGATTGGCAATGGCGACATTCTTACGCCGGAAGATGCCATGCGCATGGTGAAGGAAACTGGCTGCGATGCGGTTATGATTGGTCGCGCCGCCGCATCGAACCCCTGGATTTTCCGTCAGATTCAAGAGTACGTGGCCACCGGCGATTATTTTCAACCCACCGAACAGGATCGTTACCACATGATGAGCACCTACTACCGCATGCTGACGGATGAAGAAGTACCCGAATCTGTGGGCAAGATGAAACAATTTGCCACCTACTTTTCCCATGGGGTGCGCAATGGAACAAAGTTGCGGACACAGATTTACCAATCGCACGATGCCGCGCGGATTCGTGAAATCGTGGATGCATTCTTTGAAGTGCAATTGGCGGCCGCTTAAATTATGAAAAAAGTTCAGTTGATCACGGATGGAGCCTGCTCTGGCAACCCTGGGCCAGGCGGATGGGCTTGTGTGATTCGTTTTGGCGAGCACAAGAAAGAAGTTTGGGGTTGTGAGGGCCACACCACTAACAATCGCATGGAAATGATGGCAGCGATCAAAGGCCTGGAAACATTGAAGGAAAAGTGTGAAGTGCAAATCACCACTGATTCCCAATACGTGATGAAGGGAATCACCGAATGGATCCACGGTTGGAAGCGCAAGGGCTGGGTGACGGCCAGTAAACAGCCAGTGGTGAACAAGGACCTGTGGATGGATTTGGAGATGCAAACGGAACGTCACCAAACCACATGGGCGTGGACGAAAGGCCATGCCTCGCATGAGGACAACAACAGGTGTGATGAACTGGCCACTGCCGCGGCTCGTAACCAGACTTTTGGGGCTTAGACCTTTAAATTGAAGATACGCTCCCTGGACCAAATTGTGTTATCAGCGTGCATCGGCGTCCATCGGCGGCCCAGATTAATGGCCGGTAGAGTAGGAGGGGACCAAAGTGCCCCTCCCCTCGTCGAACCGGACGTGCAGATTTCCCGCATCCGGCTCTCCTGCA
>JAYWBH010000723.1:0-3248 GCA_043781815.1 Bryobacterales bacterium
ACGAAGTTCAACTCTATGGACCCTTGCTCTGATGTATTTCTGTTATGGCTACTGCATCGCCGTGTATCAGGATTGGTTACCCACTTACTTAAACAAGGCTCGTGGCTTCAACCTGAAGCAGATGGGCTTTTATGCCATGCTGCCGCTACTTGCTGGCACAGTTGGCGATTTGGTGGGCGGCTTGTTTTCCGATTTTATTGCCAAGCGCACAGGAGATCTGAAAATGGCCCGTCGCAGCGTGGGCATGTCCGGCTTCCTGTTGGCATCAGCAAGTATTTTGCCCGCCACGTTCACCCCTGACCCCTACCTTTGTGTGGTCTTCACATGCCTGGCCATGTTTGGCCTGGAACTCACCGTTGGAGTTTCCTGGGCAGTGCCGCTGGACATTGGTGGCGATTACGCCGGTTCCGTATCCGCTGTCATGAACACCTGCGGTAATATAGGAGGCGCGATCTCCCCTATGATTCTTGCCTACCTTGTAGGTCTCCATGGCTGGAATGTCCCCTTTGTGGTGGCATCCGCGCTATGCCTTACCGGTGCGCTGCTTTATGGGATGATCGATGCAACTCGGGAGATCTTCCCGCGGGAGGCACAGAATGTACATTAATCCCGACAAATGCGTTGCCTGCGGCAATTGCACTTACGTCTGCCCTATGGGCGCCATCTATGTTGATCCCGCAACCAAACGCTCCACCATTGATCGTGATGAATGTGTGGAATGTTTTTCCTGTTACAACGGGCTAAGTCAAGAGCACTTGAATCCCACGCTGGTGCGGGGTATGCGCAAGATCTTTTCTATAATGCGCCTGCGCTTCGACCCGGAACCTGACGTTTGCCCCACTGCCGCTTTTGAGCCAGACAAACTGGAATGGCCGCGCGTTGTGCGTCGCGCTTTTTCTGATCCGCGAGTGCCGCATGAATCGACAGGCATTGAGGGCCGCGGTACAGAAGAGGTGAAGACGAACGACATCAGCGGTCGCGTGAAAGTAGGTGAGGTGGGTTTCACCATTGAATTCGGGCGTCCAGGATTGGGAACGCGCTTCTATGAAATCGAAAAGATGAGTATGGCACTGGCTAAGATTGGCGTGGATTTTGAAAAGAAGAATCCAGTGACTACACTGATGACCGATACCAAGACCGGCAAGATTCGTGAAGATATCCTCAATGAAAAGGTGCTTTCGGCGATTCTGGAAATCAAAGTGGCTGTTTCGCGCGTCGAAGAAATCATTAACGTTGTGCATCAAGTGGAAAAGCAAGTGGATACGGTTGTGGTGCTGGGCGTGGGTGTAAAGTGCGATGAAAATGGTGACGAAAATGTGGTGCGTCCCGTGCTGGAACGTCTGGGTTACAACATTGAACGCGCAAAGACGAATGCGGGTCTGGGTCGCATTACGAATAAAGAGGTTGCTGCAAAATGACAAACACTCTGCATCGCTATGGAAATGCGGAAAGCTTTCGGGACGATATTATTGTCTTCGCCATTTGCAGTCGTGGCAAGAACGATGAAGGTGCGCTGGAAAAGCTTCGCAAGTTTTTAGAGATGGCCATTCCCTTTAAGCCGGTGAACTTGGGCGATGCACGGCATGGCGGCTGCCTGCGTCCATCGACGGACATGGACCCAACGTCGCACTGGAATCGCGACATGACGCCCGATCTGGATGCGGTGGTGAAAGGTCTGGACGCCCCGACTACAGTGGCCGCAGTGTTCGACAATCGCACCGCTGCCGAGGAGTTTTTCAAGGCGGTCAAGCAGGCAGATTTGGGGATGAGTATCAACATTTCAACGGACGTGGATACAGCAGAAGAAATTTGTTTGAACGCCGGCACACCACGTCATAGTGTTGGGTATTCGTTAGGGTTTGAGGGTAAGACTGAGTTACTTCCTAACTCGCAAGTATTAGAATTAAGCACAATGTGCGGCCACGGAATGGTGAGCCATTCCATGGCGAAAAAGATGATTGATTGGGTAAAAGAAGGTCGTCGAACTCCAGCCGAAGCAGCGACTTATATGACGCGCTTTTGCAGTTGCGGAGTTTTTAATCCAGCACGAGCAGCAAGGGTGTTGGAAGCAAGCCGGTCCAAGACGAAGTGAAGGGGATTTAACTAACTCGGTATGATCTTCGATTTAAGATCAAGATCATCCTTTTCGTTAGGTCGATTGCGGCGATTAGTTTGTGAAGATTCAATAGTGTAACAAGTTGTTATTTTCCCCTGTCTGTTAAACTGTGCAAACCAAGGCGTCTGTTGCTTCTTAAAATACCTTTCAATGGAAGGCTTTCCAATCTTTAATCCCTCTACCCATTCAAAAGGGTTGTCAACTTTATTGTGAGACGTCGCGAGGATCGCCAAATTGGGCATCAGTTTTATTTCTTCAAGGTGAGTTCGACGCATTTCACTGTCAGTAGTTACGAGCAACCATTTGTTTGTATTACATAACCGCAAAGCCTTCGTATCTTTGACCACCTTGTAGTCTGACGGCTGGATTGTCTAGGCGCGGAAAGTGAGCTGTGAAGCGCTCCACAACATACCCGACCTCCAATAATGCCTCCGGGATACCCTCGGCGTCAAAGGCATCGTCAAGAAAAATAATGCATTTGTCACGCCGCTTTTTTGTGTATTGGCCGCTCAATGTGCAAAAGCGCCTTTTTGACGGTTTCTACATCCAATCCATAAATCCGCGCGATATCATTTTCCGTTTTATTGGCTTGCTTCATGGACAAGATAACTCGCACTGGGATTCGCGTTCCTGTCACCACTAAACGACCAGACATAATTTCTGGGTTCAAAGATACCGGACGGCTATTTTCTTCATTACTCAGTAGCCTCCATGGGAAAATTGTTGAGGGTGAGCCATTAGAATCCTTTATTATCCGCTGGCCAATCAAATCGACTAATTCTGGAATTGCTAGCTGTCTGCCCTCTGAACAAAGATCGATCATGTGTCGTGGCCTTCGCGACTGGCCTGGCTTTACCAATATTAGTCTGCCGAAAATGACTCGTAAGTCGCACTCAAGTAGTGGTCGAGCCTTACCTTCTTCTATTTTAAGGTTCCTAAGAATCACTCGCATCTTCTGCATGGAGTAATCGAAGTTCATCCTCAAAGCGTGTAGAATGTATACTTCCGTCAGATCCCGAAACGACAGTAAGTGGAGCCTCAGGGGTCACCCCAAAACCGGCCATTGATGGTCACTTCAAAACCGGCCAATAGAAAGCAGCCAGGACATGAGTTGTTTATACCCTGATTGAAC
>JAYWBH010000724.1:0-3241 GCA_043781815.1 Bryobacterales bacterium
CACGGGGAGTTTCAACTCCTGTCCGAACAGGGCACCTATCAGGCAACTGTAGCTGGACGTTTGCGGCTGGACTCAAAGGAAGGCGCTGCTTGGCCAGTAGTTGGGGATTGGGTGGCGGCCATGCCCAAGGAAAACGCCCCCTATGTAATTCAGCGAGTATTGCCACGCACAAGCACGCTATATCGGGGATTGGCAGACCGCGGGGAACCGGATCAGATTATGGTGGCCAATGTAGATGTCGCCATGATTCTTAGCGGCTTGGACAACAACTTCAACACCCGGCGATTGGAACGATTCCTGTATCTGGCTAGTTCCAGCGGAATTCGTCCGGTGATTGTTCTGAACAAAGCCGATCTGCATACTGATCTGGAAGAGGTGCGGGCGACCGTCAGTAAAGTGGCTGCTGGATGTGCGATCCACGTTATTAGCGCGCAAACGGGCCTAGGTGTTGACGAATTGGCTCATTCCATACAACCAGGGCAGACTGCCGTGTTGCTTGGTTCTTCCGGCGTTGGGAAGTCCACGCTGTTGAACCGGTTTTCTGGGGTAGAACATCAGCGAACTGCCGCAGTTAGGGAAAGTGACAGCAAAGGGCAGCATACCACTACCACTCGAAATTTAATTCCAATGCCCGGTGGGTGGGTATTGATTGATATGCCAGGGATCCGCGCGGTGGGGCTTCCTGGAGGTCATGAAGCGATGGAAGCCGTGTTTCCAGACATTGATGCCTGGAGCATGGAATGCCGATTCGCCGATTGTACCCATCAGACTGAGCCGGAGTGTCGGCTGACAGAAGTGCTGCGATCTGGGGAATTGAGTCCAGAGCGATTCGCGAATTATCGGAAGATGCTGTTGGAAGTTGCCTTTCAGCAAATTCAAGGGGACAAGCAGGCCGAGTTACAGAAAAAGGCGTTTACCAAAGTGGTTCATAAAGCGCAGAAGAAGATGTATAGGCAGCGGGACGAGGCAGATTAGAAAGATGCAACCGGGCGGCATTAGAACCGCCCGGTAAATTTGAACTTAAGCTACTGCAGCCTTGGCAGCACTCAAAGCAGTGTCGTAGTTGGGATGGTCTCCAACTTCTTTCACATACTCCACGTGGCAAAGATGATTGGTCTTGTCCACCACAAAAATTGCGCGGCTTTCAATGCGTAATTCCTTGATCAAGGTACCGTAGCTTTCGCCGAAGGAACCGGTCTTGTGATCGGACAGCATTTCAATTTTGTCCACACCCATTGCCCCACACCAGCGCTTCATAGCAAATGGCAGATCCATGCTGATGGTGTAGATTTTAACGTTCGGCAACTGAGAGGCTTCTTTGTTGAAGCGCTGTGTTTGCATATCGCAAACCGGAGTATCCAGCGAAGGGACGACGCTAAAAATGCGCACTCCGTCGCCAGTTGAGGCCAAAGTTACTGGCTTTAAGCCTGTATCTACGGCAGCAAAATCCGGGGCTTTATCGCCCGTCTTCAATTCAGGTCCAACCAACGTGAGCGGACCGCCCTTCAAAGTTGTAGCACCAAGTCTTTCCATGAGTTCTCCTCGAACTATTGTAGCGAAGCCTCAAGCTCTGTCGGTCCGGTTACTGGCAATTGGCAGGAAAAATTCTGACAAACAAAAGCTGTCGGTTTTCCCTCAACGGGATGCATCAGGCTTAATTCCGGATGGAGCCGTGTCCAATAGGCGATGGACTGGGCATCATGCAACGCAAAGATGGTTCGCACTGGCTGGAATTGTTTCCAAACAACATTGGCCAGTGGCATTACATCAGCCCCTGCAAGTACGATCTGACGTGGCGCTTGGGCGGCCCATAAAGCGGCCACCACCATTTGGGGCATGCCTGGCGAACCGGCTTGCATGCGATGGGCAAAGGCCCCCAAAGCCCGCTCTGCTGATTGCTGGAAATCTTTTCTGCCGGTATAAGCAGCCAGGCGAAAGAGAGCCAGAATCGCCATGGAATTCCCGGAAGGCTCTGCGCCATCGTAATCTTCTTTCACCCGCAGAATCAGGCTGGAATCCCCATCTGCCGAGGCGAAGAAGCCTCCATCCACGTTATCTTCAAACAATTCGATCAACCGGCTGGCCAGTTGTTCGGCGAATTGAATATGGCGGAAATCGAAGGTAGCTTCGTAGAGGTCAATCAATGCTGTGGCGAAGAACGCGTAATCGTCCAGAAAGCCAGGGATGCCTGCTTCGCCATCACGAAATCGGCGCAACATAGTTTTGGTTTCAGCATTGAACATACGATCGCGGAAGAATGCCGTTGCCTTCTCCGCAGCAACGCGAAATTTGTCGTCGCCAAGGCACTGGGCGGCCAATGCGAAGGCAGAGATCATCAAGCCGTTCCAAGCGGTGAGCCGTTTGTCATCCAGGTAAGGCCGCACATGGAAAGCGCGCAGGGCCAGCATCTTCTTTTTGGAATCGTCTAGCGATGCGGGAACTTCTCCGTTAACGAAGAGAATGTTTTTGCCTGGGAACTCACGATGTGGATCATCGCGAACGTTGCCCTGCGCTTCCACTCCAAAGTGTTTGTTGAACGCTGACGCCTGGGGCTGACCCAGTGCGCCGTCAATTTCAGTTTGCGTCCAGACATAATACGCGCCTTCCCCTTTTTCATGCGGATTGGCCGGATCAATTACACTGTCGGCATCTTCTGCGGAATAGAACGCACCTTCCGGGCTGGTCATGTCGCGTAGGACGTATTCCAGAGTTTCCCGAGCAATGGTGGCAAAGTGTTGGTCGCCGGTAATTTGAAAGGCCTCCAGGTAAGAGACAACCAATTGGCCCTGGTCATACAGCATCTTTTCAAAATGCGGTACAAACCAACGTTCATCCACTGAATAACGATGGAAGCCGCCACCCAACTGATCGTACATTCCACCATCAGCCATCGCCCGCAATGTGGCCAGCGCCATATCACGAGCTTCTTCATTTTTCGTTTTTGCGAACCAGCGGAATAGGAAATTCAACGCAACGGGTCGAGGAAATTTAGGCGAACTTCCAAAACCTCCGTTGGTTGTATCAAAGGATCGACGAAAGTGAGAGTACAGGCCGGTGTAGATTTCATCGGTGATTTGACCAGGCTTTCCAGTGACGGAAGCAAATCCGCGTAACTGCAGTAAAGTGCTTTCTCCCGATTCCAAAACTTTCACCAGATCATCGCGCCAAACACCGGCAATGTGTTCCAAAATCGCACCGAAGCTGGGTCGCCCATAACGATTGTCAGGAGGAAAATAGGTGC
>JAYWBH010000725.1:0-3240 GCA_043781815.1 Bryobacterales bacterium
ATTCGCCATGCAATCGCAAATCGACCAGACTTGAGTAACTACCAATAACATGACAGCCCCTCGTATACGAGTTATTGATTCGCACACAGGCGGCGAACCAACACGCATCATAATCGACGGCGGTCCTGACCTAGGTTCGGGCACCATGGCCGAACGTCTGGCCGAATTTCGTACGCATCATGACAACATTCGCTCCGCTGTAGTGAATGAACCGCGCGGTTCCAATGTAATTGTGGGAGCGCTGCTGTGCAAACCCGTTCATCCGCGGGCAGTCGCTGGTGTGCTTTTCTTCAATAATATCGGCTATCTGGGGATGTGCGGTCATGGAACCATCGGGCTGGTGGCAACGCTTGCGCACATGGGCCGAATTCAGCCGGGTGACCATATTATTGAAACTCCCGTGGGCGATATTACTGCTACGTTACACCCTTCCGGAGAAGTTACTGTGGAAAATGTGGCAAGTTACCGTCATGCAACCAATGTGGAAGTAACTGTGGAATCCTATGGTGCAATCAAGGGTGATATTGCTTGGGGCGGCAATTGGTTTTATCTTGTAAGTGAACATGGCCAACATTTGGATTTGGCTAACGTTGACCATCTGAGTGAGTTCAGTTGGCGCATCAGACAAGCCTTGAAGCGCGAAGGCGTAACCGGCGCGCAGGGCTCGGAAATTGACCATATTGAACTGTTTGGCCCACCGCAGACGGCTGGTGCAAATAGTAAAAACTTTGTGCTGTGCCCAGGCAAGGCATATGATCGCTCCCCTTGCGGCACGGGAACCAGCGCCAAAGTGGCCTGTTTAGCTACGGACGGCAGACTTGCCCCGGGAAAGATTTGGCGACAGGAAAGCATTGTCGGCAGTGTGATGGAAGCAACTTATCGAGTGGTTGAAGGCCGTATTCTGCCTTCTGTAACAGGTTCGGCCTTCGTCAACGGGGAAGCAGAACTGATCCTCAACCCCGAAGATCCGTTCTGCTTCGGAATCCACAAGTGACTGATGTTGCCATTATTGGAGCAGGCATCGTAGGTGCGGCTTGTGCCAATGCACTGACTGAAGCCGGTGTAAGTGTTGTAGTCATTGAATCAGACATTGTAGGTGGCGGGGCAACAGCCGCAGGCATGGGACACATAGTCGTGATGGACGATTCTGAAGCGCAGTTCGCACTTACTCACTACTCCGCGAAAATGTGGAACCAGTTAGCCGATGAAATGCCCGCTGATGTGGAATTCGAAAGGCGTGGAACGTTGTGGGTGGCCGCCGATGAGCAAGAAATGGCGACGGTCCACAGTAAGCTCCAATACTATACACAGCGCGGAGTTCGTGCAGAGTTACTGAATGAATCGGATGTGCGGCGCGCTGAACCGAACTTACGGCATGGGTTAGCCGGGGGCCTTCTGGTAGTGGACGATGCCGTAGTTTATGCTCCCCGAGCCGCCGCATGGTTGCTAAGCCGCGCGATCGCCCGTGGAGCACGTTTCCAAAAAGCAGAAATAACTTCCATTGCCGATGTGCGTGCCGATCATATTATTTGCGCCACCGGAGCACAGGCCACCCGTTGGTTTCCCCACTTGGATATCAAACTGCGCAAGGGTCACCTGGCCATCACGCAACGTTACCCTGGGTTCGTCAACCATCAATTGATAGAACTCGGCTATCTGAAAAACGCGCATGGAGTCAATGAAGATTCAGTCGCTTTCAACGTACAGCCTCGTGCCACTGGCCAAGTCTTAATCGGCTCATCCCGCCAGTTTGGTCAGACAAATTCCGGCATTGACCATTGCATGATGGAACGAATGCTAGCGCGGGCGATCCACTATATGCCCAGTTTGGAGCATCTGGATATAATCCGCACCTGGACAGGCTTCCGCGCCGCCACCAGTGACCATTTACCAATCATCGGTCGCAATCCGGAACAACCGAATGTGTATCTGGCAACCGGCCACGAAGGGTTAGGCATTACCACTTCGTTAGGGACAGCACACCTGATCGTGTCAGCTATTTTAGGCACGAAGCCGCAGATCGATGCAACGCCTTATCTGCCGGGAAGAAGAGTTCATTGAAGCCTGAAGTCTCGACGAATTCGTTAAAACAATTCGCGGACAGCGTCCGAGGTCACGTCCCCCAAACCCCTTGGGAGTTTTCGCTGCATCCCAGAGTGGCTGGCGCGGCACACGAACTTTGTTTCGCCACTACAGTACTGAAGTGGACCCCGTTTTTTGGACAAAAAGTAGGCCTTTCTTAGATGGCGTGCGGCATGGAAAATGAATTAGTAGAACCCGAAAGAATCGCCCGCCTTCGTTGATGCGGATTCCGGGCCAAAAAAATAATGATTCCGAGGTGAATGACACAGTACTAAGCCAACAGCGGCGCTGGATAGACTCCGCACGCACGATCCTTCAAACAGGGAGGAACCCGTGCCAGAAAAGATGCTCTCCATTCGCAAGACCCGTGAGGTACTCAGACTAGCGGCAAAGGGATTGGCTCAAAGCTTTGAGGCCCATCGACGCCAAGGTCGACGGTTCATTCAACAGTCATGGCAAATTCAATTCCCAGCAAGCGCCCCCGCACGGCAGGAGCGGCAAATCCCGAACGAACTGACGTTGACACGCCGCCTGCAAATCGACCACAAGCTCGACAGAGATTCTAGTCCTTCGAATCACCGGCTTGCCTGTCAGAATACGCGGATCCGTGTCAATCTGTCGAATCAGCCGCGAAAGACGGGCCTGTTTGGCAGGGTTTCGCATAACCTGGGCCAGCGCCGTAGCCGGAATCGTAATCCTAGGGAAATACTTAGGGAAATACTGGGTCAGCCTGAACTTACACCTTTTCGACTCACCAATAAGGAGGCAGAGCCGAGTGGCACAATTTCGTGTTTATCCGGGTGTGCAAAAAAGGACAGTTTTGCGGCTCTTTAGGTCACATTGGTCGAAATACTGAGGGTCGAAATACTGGGTCAGCCTGAACTTACACCTTATCGACTCATCAATAAGGAGGCAGAGCTGACTGGCACAATTTCGTGTTTACCCACGAATGCAAAAAAGAACGGTTTTACGGCTCTTTAGTCGAGTTTGAGGGTGCATACTGAGGATATAGCGTTGTTCGCGCTCGCAGATTCCGGCTTGCCTCGCCAACTGTTACTTGGGTGTCAAGGCAAAGTAGAAATGTCCTAATCCCAGCAAAGTAAGAATGTCCGGTTTTGACCGAGTGTTCCGGAGTTGGATGTTAGGTTGAATGAGTCC
>JAYWBH010000726.1:0-9797 GCA_043781815.1 Bryobacterales bacterium
CAGCAGGTGCTCTGTTTCTATATAAGGGCTCCCAAACTGCGATGCCTCGTACCGGGCAAAGAAAATTACGCGTCTGGCTTTTTCTGTGTAGCGCTCAAACATAAATTTAACTTGGCCTTAATTCAGACCAGCCTCCATGGATGAACCCCGCCCAGTGTCACCTTGGACATGAGGGGGAACGCGATCATAAAAATTTGGTTGCAACTGGCCTGCCTCTAACCGCAATACACGGTCACATTGGCTGGCAAAACGGGGATTATGGGTAACGTAAACAGAGGTGAGTGCATGGGTTGAATGTAACTCTGCCAACAGTTCGGCAATCATTTCGCCTGTCCGTTCGTCCAAGTTGCCGGTAGGCTCATCAGCGAATAAAAAATTGGGTTTGGTGACTAAGGCACGGGCCAGCACGACGCGTTGTTGTTCGCCGCCAGACAACTCCCCAGACCGGTGATGGGATCGCGATGCCAATCCTACTTCCTGCAAGCGACTCATGGCAAGGGATTGAATTTCGTCCCTGCTTACTACGGCTTTCGTGCGGATCAATAGTGGCATCATCACATTCTCAAGCGCCGTAAATTCTGGCAATAGGTAGTGGATTTGCCAGACAAAGCCGATTTCGCGATTTCTGAATTCAGCCAGCTCATCTGCATTAAGACTTGTAATCTCTCTCTGACCAAAGTATATCTTGCCCCCAGAGGGCCTGTCGAGACCACCCAGCAGATGTAACAACGTGGACTTTCCGGCACCCGATTCACCCACTAACGCCAAACGCTCACCCTGACGAATTTCCAGATTCATATCGTCAAAAATAGTTAGCAAATTGTCGCCCGAACGGTATTTTTTAGACAGACCAAGAGTGCGGATGACGGTTTCAATCACGTTAATCCTAGGCTAACACGCAAGAGCCTAAGATCCACCTTAGGAGATCGCATTAGACCAATGGTCGAAATGAACTCACTCGCCGATGAGAAGCAGGTACTTCCGCAGTCCATGGTCTAGTAGATGCCGCTACCCGATTGCTTGTTGCAGAAGTTCTGGCCCTGACAAAAACAAAAAGCGGCATCCCGAAGGACACCGCTTTTCTTACGCGCAAAACTTTGGAACTCGCTTACTTCTTTTTCTGAACCGCTTTCTTCACAGCCGGAGCAGCTTTCTTCACTCCAGGAGTCGCTGCCGGTATCGGTGTCGGCCAACCTTTGATTTTGCCGGGTTCCACTTCAACGGTCATCATGAATGGATCTTTCACCAACGATTTCGCCACCGATTCAAATTCGATTTCTGTACCAGGGTCGGCTTTACCTGGTAGCGAACCGCCTTCCGCAATGATGATCGTGATTTCAGGCGTCGTGGCATCGGCCACAGCAACCACGATTTCATGCGGCTTCAACGCAGGCTTGTGGGAAATGACCTTGCCCTTCATCGGAGGTACTGCGGATTCCTTAACGGAGTCCTTAAAGTATTGTTCCCCTTCTGGCCCAATCAGCGCTTTCTTTACGGCGATCCACAGGGCCAATTGAGGATTTGTCTTCTTCAATTCCTCTTCAGCAATTCCCAATTCTTCTGCATCGGTCATGATGCTGAATTTTTCTGGTGGAAATGGATTGATCATGGAGCTGGAAATTAAAGTATCCAGGCCTTTCTTAGACCCCTTGTAGTTCGTATAGATCTTAGTGATGTAGTCGAGTGCCTGTTTCTTGGAACCGTCTGGCAAAGCACCAGAACCGGTCAACGAAGCACCGCGCGCGAAATGCCAGAAAGCTTCCGGATACCGTTCTACCTTCTTCTGTTGGAGGATGGCCGTTCCCATATCGAAGGACATGGAACCATTGACCGGATTGGTGGCCAACGACTTCCTAATGTATGCTTCCGTCAATACCGGATCTTTTTTGGCTTTCACAAGGGCATAGAGTGTGGAGTTTGCTAAAGCTTCCAGTTGGGTTCGTTGCGCTTTGAAAGCTTCGTCGGTGACGGCAGCCGGTTTCTTCGATGGGTCGAAAGTCTCAGGCAGCAAACCCAGCAGTTGATTAGCAGCTTTTTCTGCCTGATCGGGCTCATTCTGCCCAATCGCTAAGGACGTAATGTAACTAATGACGGTGATGTTCTTCGGATCAAGGGCAATAAACTCTTTCGACGATTCGTACATCTCCTTCGGCTTATTCATCGCCTGATAGGTGCTGATGTAAATGCCGACGCGGTCTAACTTGAAGTCGGAATCGGGATATTTCTGCTTCCATTGGTCCAGAAGTTCGATCTTCTTTTGACCTTGAGCCTTGCCCACTTCCTGGGCTAAGTCGTACTCCGCCCGATCTTTCCAATTCTTAGCTGCCGCCGCTGGCTGGGCATTCGCGATCCCGCACAGCAGGGCGCTTAGCGTGAGCCCCATTAAAAGTTTCGATTTTATAAGCAACACTGCGTGCCTCCCCGGTCCCTTGAAATTCTATTTTCTTCTGGCAACACTAATCGCCCACCCACTTGGAGCGACTAAGCTGCAATTGCGGAGTATAGCTGAAATTTCAGTCTAGACGCAACCGTTGCCTTCTCACATTCATTGGATTCTTCATCTGCCAAATATGTTCCCAAAAACTCTTAAAAAATCTGTGATAAACTCCTGACTTCCTGAATGCGCACGTTCGATTTAGCTGTCCTGGTCCTTTACCTTGCCGGAATCACCTGGTTTGGGGCACAATTTCGTGGCTCCCAAAAGACCTTGAAAGATTACTTTTTGGGTGGTCGCGATACGCCCTGGTGGGCCATTGCCTTCTCTATTGTTTCCGCTGAAACCAGCACGCTCACCGTCATTGGAACGCCTGGAATCGCCTTTGGCGGCAATCTTGGATTTTTACAAGTTGTCCTGGGTTACCTGTTGGCCCGCATCGTAATCAGCTTCCTTTTCCTGCCTCTTTACTTCAAAGGGGAAATGTTCACTGCCTACGAATTGATGCAACGCCGTTTCGGCCACAATATCCGGAAATTGACGGCGGGCAGCTTTCTGGTCCTTCGAGCCATGGCCGAAGGCGTCCGCGTCTTTGCCATCTCCATTGTCATTTCCATTATTTTGGGAACAGGCGAAATTCCTTCTATTGTCCTTATTGTCTGCCTGACTCTTTTTTACACGTTTGAAGGCGGCATGACCGCCGTCATCTGGACCGATGTGGTGCAAATGTTCCTCTATGTCGCTGGTGCCATTATCAGCTTGTTCGTGATCCTGAACCAAATTCCTGAAGGTGCATCGCATGTTTGGCAAGCTGCCGCTGCCGCTAATAAATGGCAGATTTTCGATTTCCGCTTCTCCTTCACCTACGAATTTTTCCAGAGACCCTACAGTTTTTGGGCCGGATTCCTGGGCGGAGCCTTCCTCACCACAGCCAGCCATGGCACCGAACAATTGATGGTGCAACGGCTGCTTGCCGCGCGGTCGGAAGCTGATAGTCGCAAGGCCCTGTTCGCCAGTTGGTTCGTCATCTTCTTCCAGTTCACCCTGTTCCTGGTCATCGGCGTGATTTTGTGGGTCTACTATCAGGATAATCATCTGGCTGTGCCTGCCAAGCTGGATCGTATTTATCCGCAATTCATTTGGACCTTCCTGCCCACCCCCATTGCGGGCTTAGTGATGGCGGCGATTCTGGCAGCAGCCATGTCGAATCTGAGCGCTGCGCTGAATGCCCTGGCGTCCACAACAATCATGGATTTCGTCAAGCCCTATTCGAAAAAAGTGCGAACTGAAGCCGAATATTTGCACCTTGCCCGTTGGACGACGGTTGCCTGGGGTGGCATATTGTTCCTGATTGCGCTGATCGCACAGAACGTCAAATCGGTTTTGGAAAGCGGCTTGTCCATTGCCTCCATCGTCTACGGTTCGTTGTTGGGAGTGTTCCTACTGGGCACACTCACCAAGCGTGTGGGGGAAAAGGCAGCCATGTTTGGCATGATGTGTGGCTTGGTGCTGATGCTTTTCATCTACACAAATACAAAAATTGCCTTCACCTGGTATGTGTTAATAGGAACTACGGTAACCATGACCACAGCTTTGTTGGCATCGTTGATCGTCAAGGAGAACGGGAATGTCACAACTAAAGCGTGATTTGGGATTGTGGAGTGCGGCGGCCATTGTGGTGGGTACGGTCATTGGCAGCGGAATTTTCATTGTTCCAAAAAGCATGATTCTGAATGTGGGAACTCCTGGCATGGTGTTGTTCGTGTTTCTGTTTGGCGGATTGCTTTCGCTGGGCGGCGCGCTGACTTACGCGGAGTTGGCCGCCATGTTGCCTGAAGCGGGCGGTGAATACGTATACTTGCGCGAAGCCTATGGTCCGCTGTGGGCATTTATCTACGGCTGGGCGCAATTGTTGCTGGCAAAAAGCGCGTCGATTGCCACACTAGCTACGGGATTTTATTTATACCTGGCAAACTTCTTCCCAATTTTGGAAGGTGTAATCACGTCTATGACGCTGCCAGTAGTGGGATTGGTGGAAATCCGCAACGGACAAATTTTCGCCATGTTCCTGATTGGCGCGCTGGGACTGCTGAACTATTTTGGCGTGCGCATTGGGGGGAATGTCCAGGTGGCGGTGACCATAGTGAAAGTGGCCGCCATCGCCGCAATTATTGTGGTTGGCCTGTTCTCATCGGTGGGAACGGTGGATCATTTTTCCACTGCCGTAAAATCCGTCGGTGGAGCCAGCGGATTCTTTGCCGCATTGGTGGCAGCACTTTGGGCTTACGATGGCTGGAACAACGTCAGCATGGTGGCTAGTGAAGTGCAAAATCCGCAACGGAACTTGCCCTTGGCTTTGATCATTGGTACGTTGACCGTGATGTTGATTTACATGCTGGCCAACGTTGCTTACTTCTACGTTCTGCCAGCCGAGGGTGTGGCCAACAGTGACCGCGTGGCAGGGGAAATGATGCGACGCATCTTCGGAGCCCCAGGGGCGGGACTGGTCAGCATCGCCGCAATGATCTCCATTTTTGCCGCATTGAACGGTTCTATCCTCACTGGAGCTCGAGTTCCCTTCGCCGTGGCCAAAGATGGGTTAATGTGGCCTTCACTGGCTAAAATTCACCCAACTTATTTCACTCCGGCGAATTCAATTGTGGCTCTCAGTCTGTGGTCCATGGTGATTGTTTTATCTGGCGGCTACGATTTTTTGTTCAATCTGGTGATTTTCGCCAGTTGGATTCTGTACGGAATGGCCACCGCCAGCGTGATTGTTCTACGTCGCAAGCGTCCCGATTTACACCGTCCCTACAAAACCATTGGGTATCCGTTTGTTCCAATTCTCTTTGTATTGGTGACTCTGGCACTTTTGGGACAGACGTTTTACGACCGTCCGGGGCAGAGTATGTTGGGGTTAGTGATCATTGCATTGGGATTGCCGTTGTATTTTTATTGGAGCCGCAAGGCCCGCGCTGCAGGCTTGAAGATCTGAAAGTTGGAGACACTTTTTAGTAAAATGTTCCGTTTTCGGAACAGGGCTATTGATTTCTTACAATATTTGGGCGGATACTACAACTATCAGAAACCGTTGTTTGGTTTGGGGATTCTGTTCGCAGAACCTGAATCATTAAGGATGTGCATCTGGGAGACAACATGGACATTTCAAAAATCCTCGCTGATTTAAGAGCCGAAAGGGTTCAAATCGAAGAGGCGATTATCACACTGGAAAGACTGGCAGAGGGCCGCGGCAAGCGCCGTGGGCGCCCACCGTCGTGGTTGGTAGAGGCTCGTAAGAAAGACGACACAACACCGGATAAGCCGGAAAAGCCTTTGAAAGGCAAGGAAAAAGCATCTAAGTCGGAAGGCTAAGGCTTTCAAACTTTTAACTGGGTTGTAACTGAGCCGTCTCTTAAACAGGGACGGCCTTTTTTGGTTTATAGTTGGCGTATGTCACGCGGTTGGGAAAGCAAAGACGTCGCATCCCGGCAGGAAGATGCTCTGAACGCGGTTCCGGGACCGACCCTCAGTATTGAGGAATTGGAGCTGCGGGCTCGTCTACACAGTTTGGAACTGGATCAAAAACGGTTGGAGCGGGAATTGGCAGAAGCACGACATCCGCGGCATGCATCTATGGTGCAAGCGGCGCTAAACCACATTGCCGAACAACTTTCGATTGTGAAAAATAGTACGCCAGAGCAACGATAAGCCGGTTTTTGTGCCAGATCCCGAAAGACCTGGTGGCAACCATTCATCTAGGCTGTTCATTACTGAACAGCTCATGCAACCTACCCGGAAGTTTAACGGAGCGGGCCGCTCCTCCTCCCCTATTTGGTCTTGCTCCACGTGGGGTTTGCCCTGCCACTTCATTTACATGAAGCGCGGTGCGCTTTTACCGCACCATTTCACCCTTACCGCAACCGAAGCCACGGCGGTATATTTTCTGTGGCACTTTCCGTAAAACCCGCTTTGAGCGAGCCCCCCCGGTCGTTAACCGGCACGCTGCCCTATGGAGACCGGACTTTCCTCTGAGCAAGCTCAGCGGTTGCCTGTTGCACTGGCGCAGTTTTAGTATGGCACGGATTTGGCATAACCACTTTTACATGGCATGCACCTGACTTGTGCAAAAATGGACATTAGTCCCGGCCCTCCCTGTTTATTGAGTGGTCGGTATCCCATCAGGAAAGATTCAAATGACCGAAATCATCAAAATTGTTGGCAGAGAGATCCTAGATTCACGTGGCAACCCCACTGTGGAAGCAGACGTGTTGCTGGCCGACGGCAGTCTGGGACGCGCCGCCGTTCCCAGTGGAGCGTCCACTGGCGAGCATGAAGCCATGGAATTGCGCGATGGCGATAAGAAGCGCTACATGGGCAAAGGCTGTCTGAAGGCCGTCCAAAACATTAATAAGAAAATTGCTCCAGCCATTGTTGGACTCAACGCCACGTTGCAAAGTGAACTGGATGCCCGGCTGATTAATCTTGACGGCACGGCCAACAAAAGCAAGCTGGGTGCCAATGCCATGCTGGCTGTCTCTATGGCCGCAGCCCGCGCTGCCGCAATCAGCCAGCAGACTCCGCTATACCGTTACCTGGGTGGCGTGAATGCCAACCTGTTGCCGGTGCCCATGATGAACATCCTGAACGGCGGGTCGCATGCCGATAATTCTGTGGATCTTCAGGAATTCATGATTGTGCCCCATGGCGCAACCAAGTTTTCCGAATCGCTGCGTATGGGCGTGGAAGTATTCCACACACTAAAGGGCGTGCTGAAGAAGAAGGGCTACTCTACCGCAGTCGGCGATGAAGGTGGCTTTGCCCCCAATTGCAAGTCGAACGTAGAAGCCTTGGAGGTGGTCTTGGAAGCAATTTCGCTGGCCGGTTTCAAGCCAGGTAAGGAAATCAGCATTGCGCTGGATCCAGCAGCCAGCGAATTCTACGATTCTAAAATCAAGAAGTATGTCTTCAAGAAATCGGACAAGAGCGAAAAGACTTCCGAGCAAATGGTGGCATTCTGGGCCGATTGGGCTCGTCAGTTCCCCATTCTGTCTATTGAAGATGGTATGGCCGAAGATGATTGGTCGGGCTGGAAAGCAATGACTGAAGAGATGGGTAAGACTGTCCAGTTAGTGGGTGACGATTTGTTTGTGACCAATGTGAAGCGCTTATCTATGGGGATTGAAAAAGGTATCGCCAATTCCATTCTGATTAAGGTGAACCAGATTGGAACGCTTACGGAAACATTGGATTCCATGGCTATGGCTACCCATGCGGGCTACACATCCATCTGTTCGCACCGTAGTGGCGAAACCGAAGATTCCTTTATTGCCGACCTTGCCGTCGCGACAAGTGCCGGTCAGATTAAGACTGGCTCGGCCAGCCGTACGGATCGCCTGGCCAAGTACAACCAACTGCTGCGCATTGAAGAAGAGCTGGGTACTTCGGCTAAGTTCGCAGGCAGGAAGGCGTTCAAGCAATAATGTCAGCAAAACAGCCGGTTCTATTGTCGATTCTTGATGGCTGGGGCTATTCCCCCGTCACCGAGGGCAACGCGGTTTATCACGCGCACAAGCCTGTGTTTGACCGGCTGTTTGCCAACAACCCCAATGTATTAATTGAAGCATCGGGACCGTGGGTGGGTCTGCCGAAAGGTCAAATGGGCAATAGTGAAGTGGGCCATTTGAACATTGGATCAGGCCGCATGATTCGGATGGACGTCAGCCGTATTGACGTGATGATTGAACAGGGGACTCTGGATCAGGACCCAGCTTTGCTAGCCAGCATGGCGCATGGGTCCAATCACCGTTTACACATTATGGGTTTGGTAAGCGATGGTGGAGTGCATTCTATGAATACGCACTTGTACGCACTGCTTCGCATGGCCAAGAAGGTGGGCGTAGGGCAAGTGTTTGTGCACGTGTTCACCGATGGACGGGACACGCCTCCGCACAGTGGACTTCCCTTTGTCAGGGAACTTTTGAAGGTGATGGAAGAGACTGGCGGAAAGATCGCCAGCCTTTCCGGTCGTTACTATGCCATGGATCGTGACAAGCGCTGGGAACGTGTGGAAAAGGCCTTCAACGCAATGGTGCTGGGCACAGGCAGGAAGGCCACCAGTGCGTTGGAAGCGATGGAAACAGCGTATGCCGAAGGGAAGACCGATGAGTTCATAGAGCCGTTCACTATGGTAGACAGCACCGGCCAACCGATTGGTCGAATTGAAGACGACGATGCCTGTTTGTTCTTCAATTATCGCGCCGACCGGGGCAGGGAATTGAGCATGGCTTTGACGGATACGGATCTCCCGCAACCGCCCCGTGCGTTGGCGCCGAAGAACCTGCACTTCACCACCATGACGGAGTACGATCGCAGCTTTCCACACGCCGCAGTTTTGAAACGGGAATCGCATAAAAACATTATGGGCGAAGTTGTTTCAGCCGCAGGTTTGACGAATCTTCGGGTTGCGGAAACGGAAAAGTATCCCCACGTAACGTACTTCTTCAATGGCGGTGCAGAAAAGCCGTTTGCTGGTGAGGATCGGGAAATGGAGCAATCGCCGAAAGTGGCCACGTACGATCTAATGCCGGAGATGTCCGCTGCTGGTGTGACCGATATTGTGGTGCAGGCACTGGAATCGAAGAAGTACGATTTGATTGTAGTGAACTTTGCCAATCCCGATATGGTGGGTCATTCGGGAGTGTTTGAAGCGGCAAAGAAAGCGGTGGAAACAGTGGATACCTGCCTTGCTCGTTTGGAAAAAGCATTCCTGGAACGCGGCGGCACCTGGTTAATTACCGCAGATCATGGGAACTCGGAAACGATGATAGACCCCATCACCAAGGGTCCGCATACTTATCACACTACGAATCCTGTGCCGTTTATTGTGGTGAATCAGGAACCGAAACCTCTTCGAGCAGGCGGCGCATTGCGAGACATTGCCCCGACGATTCTCGGGTTGTTGGGCGTGCCGAAGCCAGAGGAAATGACCGGGGTCAGTCTGATTGAAAACTGAACTGGCGGGCAAAACTGCCCAATGTCATATAGTTTTTTGGAAATTGGAATGAAACTTCTCTAACAACCAGAGCTGCGTTTGTGGGGCAGGCGGAATCGCCAGGCGATTCCGCCTGCCAAGTCCGCTAGCGGACTTTCTTCACACCTTCGAGTGCATGGGAAACTTCAGAAATTGGGGAAACTATATGACATAACAAGAGAAAAAGGACCGGCAGGGATGCCGGTCCCACTTGATTAGGAAATTCCGGCGCCGTTGGCTTCGGTGTATACCGAGTACAGCGATTGGCTCCCTGTCATAAATAAGCGATTGCGCTTTGCCCCGCCAAAACATACGTTGGAACAAATTTCAGGA
>JAYWBH010000727.1:0-3226 GCA_043781815.1 Bryobacterales bacterium
CTCCAAATTGCCGCCTCCTTGTAGGAGACTTCGTGGGCGGTACGGTTGAACACACCCAGATCCAAAGCAAGCATGCACAGCACAAAGCCGATGAATGCAAGATAGAACCACCAATACTCGACAATCGGGAAATAGGTCATTTGTAGTTTTCTTGTTTCGCTTTAAGCCAGGCTTGAAATCGCTGAACTGCGGGATGATCCTGCCCCAACATGGCGGCACCGGCCAGAATAATTGGGATACCAGGCATGATTGGCAACAGACAACCCAAGGCGCCCAGGATGATTAACCCAAATCCGGCAACGTTTCTGACGGTTTTTGTCACCTCCTTAAGTTTAAGGCTGATCCAACACTTTGTCTAACTGACGTCCTGTAACGTTTTCATCATCGCGTTGTGCGCCAGGAATGTTACCCTGATGCTGAATGTCCCACAACCGCATGGAAGAAGTGCAACGCCGCCACCGCAACGCTGAAGATGGGGGCGGACTGGAACGCCGGGAACGGCAACATAAAGAAGGCAAGCTTTCGGCTCGCGAACGTATTGAACTACTGGTGGACGAAGGGACCTTTGAAGAACTCGACAAATTAGTACGCCATCGTTGTCGCGATTTTGGCATGGACGAACAGGTGATTGACGGCGATGGCTTCATCACCGGATACGGCTACGTGCACGGTCGTCTGGTCTATGTATTTGCTCAGGATTTTACTGTTTTTGGCGGGTCGCTTTCGGAATCGAACGCGCAGAAAATCTGCAAATTGATGGACCTGGCCATGAAGAACGGCGCGCCTCTTATCGGCCTGAACGATTCCGGTGGTGCTCGAATTCAAGAGGGTGTACTTTCATTGGGAGGCTATGCCGATATCTTTCTGCGCAACACTCTGGCCAGTGGAGTGGTTCCGCAAATATCGGCCATCATGGGATCCTGTGCAGGTGGCGCTGTATATTCGCCAGCCATCACTGACTTTGTATTTATGGTGGACCAGACTTCTTACATGTTCGTCACCGGTCCAGATGTGATTAAGACTGTGACGCATGAAGATGTGACTAAGGAAGAGTTGGGCGGCGGTATGACGCACAACGAAAAAAGTGGTGTTGCTCATTTCCTTGCATCGGACGATGCGGCGTGTCTTCGACAAATTCGCCGACTGTTGAGTTTCCTGCCCCAGAACAATGTGGACGATGCGCCTCGCCGTGCTTCAAGCGATTCCCCAGAGCGCATGGAAGCGGCGCTCGATACCATTGTGCCACCCGAATCGAACCAACCTTACGACATGAAAGAAGTGATCCAACTGATTGCCGACGATGGCGATTTCTTCGAAGTACATGAACATTTTGCCCGCAACATTGTAGTGGGCTTTGCCAGGTTGGATGGCAGGTCTATCGGCATTGTGGCTAATCAGCCGGCATTTCTTGCCGGTTGTCTGGACATCAATACGTCCACGAAAGCGGCCCGTTTTGTGCGCTTTTGCGATGCTTTCAACATTCCTATTCTCACCTTTGAAGACGTGCCTGGATTCCTCCCTGGCACAGAGCAGGAATTTGGCGGCATCATTCGCCATGGTGCGAAATTGCTCTACGCATACGCTGAAGCAACGGTACCGAAGATCACTGTGATCACCCGCAAAGCCTACGGCGGCGCGTATTGCGTGATGGGATCGAAACATTTGCGGACAGATCTGAACCTGGCTTGGCCGACAGCTGAAATCGCAGTCATGGGGGCCGAAGGAGCGGTGAACATTCTCTACCGTCGGGAAGATCCGGAGTCTCGACAGCAGCGCATTGAAGAATATAAAGATCGTTTCGCAAGCCCATTTTCAGCCGCTGAACGCGGATTCATTGACGATGTAATTGAGCCTCGATACACTCGCCCGAAATTGATCCGCGCCTTCCGCATGCTGGAAAATAAGACAGACACCATGCCTCGCAAGAAGCACGGCAACATTCCGTTGTAGGAATTCCATTTGCGAAAACATCGGATTGATCTTCTGAACTGCGCTTTGCTGTTGGCACTCAATGTGTTCCTGACGCGGGAACTGTTTTCCATCAACTACCTAAATCACTTCAGTTCCATTGAAGGCGCATTCATCAGCATGGCCCGCTATATGAAAGATCACTGGGGTAATTTTGCCTGGTGGCACCTGTGGAATTCTGGTATACCATTTGAATACGTTTACGTTCCGTTGTTGCATACGGCAGTGGCCGGACTCGCTTCCGTAACCAATTGGCCCACGGCAAGGGCGTATCATTTTCTGGTCGCCACAGCTTATTGTTTTGGTCCGGTGATGTTGTATATCCTGGCGAGATCACTCTCCGCCAACGCCCCAACAGCCCTCGCCAGTGGACTTTTGTACACTCTGTTCTCTCCGTCGTTATTATTCCTGGCTGACATTCGTGCCGATTCCGGCGGCATCTTTTCAGCCCGTCGCCTGCGAGTTCTAACTGTCTATGGTGAAGGTCCGCACATCACGGCATTGACCCTGATCCCGTTGGCTCTGGCGGCGCTTTACCGATGCTTCCAACGGTACAGTCTGCGCAGGTCAGCATTGGCGGCACTGGCGCTAGCGGCCATCATCATGACCAATACTCCAGCCACCATGGCCATGGCCACTGCTGTTGCCTGCCTATTGTTCGCCATGCCAACACCTCCCATAATGCTGACTGCTTTTGTTGCAGCTTGGGCATACACACTGTCGATGTATGCCGTGCCCCCCTCCTATATCAAACTGATTTTGCGCAATCTAAGCACAACCCATGCCGGGTTTTCCAGTGGTTGGGAAAAGTTGATTTTGCTGGCGGCGGTGCTACTTTTCATTTACGGATTGGGACGATTGCTTGGTCCCTTACCTCTTTATCTGCGATTCGGAATTCTGTATAGCGCTTTTTTATTGGCAGTTGTTCCTGGAGCCAATTCCAGTAACTTCGAATTGTTGCCCGAAGCAGGCCGCCTCCATCTGGAATTGGAACTTGCACTGAGCCTGTCCATTGCCGGAGTCATGTCGCTTCTGTATCAGTCGTCGCCTCGGGTGGGTAAATTTCTGCTGTTGCTTGCAGCAGGGGGAGCGGCGGCAACGTTGAGTCAACATTTTCGAACGCGGGCTGCTTTTGATTTGACTGCCGCGAACGTTGAGAGCCGATCTGAATATCAGAGTGCCCGATGGTTGGCCGATCATCCTGATTCGTGGCATGGACGCGTTTACGCACCGGGATCGAATGCGTTTTGGTTGAATA
>JAYWBH010000728.1:0-3223 GCA_043781815.1 Bryobacterales bacterium
AGCACGGTTGATGAAAACCGATCCTGATCCCGAAGTTCGGGCCATGGCGGAAGAAGAAATTCGTCAGGTGGAACCGGAGTTGGTCAAGCTTCAGGAAGAGCTGAAAGTTCTGCTGCTGCCCAAGGACGCCAACGATGATCGGAATGTGGTTCTGGAAATCAGGGCAGGTACCGGTGGCGACGAAGCTACCCTGTTCGCCGCTGAAATTTTCCGACTCTATAGTCGCTATGCCGAACTGCAACATTGGAAAGTGGAAGTCACCGATTCTTCAGAATCCTCGGTTGGGGGATTGAAAGAAGTAATGGCCCTGGTGAGTGGTCACAAAGTCTACAGTAAGTTGAAATACGAAAGCGGCGTCCATCGGGTGCAGCGTGTACCGCAGACGGAAACTCAGGGTCGTGTGCACACCTCTGCCATCACCGTGGCTGTGCTGCCTGAAGCTGACGAAGTGGAAGTCAACATCCAGGATAAAGACATTCGCATTGACACGTTCTGTTCCTCTGGGCCAGGTGGACAATCGGTCAACACTACCTACTCTGCTGTTCGCTTGACGCACATCCCGACTGGCCTGGTAGTCAGTTGCCAGGATGAAAAATCGCAGATCAAAAACAAAGCCAAGGGTATGCGCGTGTTGCGTGCCCGTATCTACGAATTGGAATTAGAAAAGCAACAGGCAGCCATTGGTGCTGAACGGAAAAGCATGGTTGGTTCTGGCGACCGCAGTGAAAAAATTCGCACTTACAACTTCCCCCAGAACCGCGTGACAGATCATCGCATTGGTTTGACTTTGCATCAGCTTGATCAGGTAATGGAAGGCCGCGTGGAACCGCTGATTGACGGATTGGTCACCTTCTACACCGCTGAAAAAATGAAAAAGCAGATGGAACAAGATGGATCTGCGAACGGCAATCACGCAGGGTAGCACTCTGCTGGAACAGGGCGGCATCGCCGTCCCACGCCTGACTGCGGAAGTGCTGCTGGCGCACGCTATCGGCAAAGAACGCACCTACTTTTACGCTCACCCTGAGGAAGAACTCACCGAACTCGGCTGGATCCACTACGGTCGCTATTTGCATCAGCGACTGAAGCGAATGCCCACGCAATACATTATTAAAAAACAGGAATTCTGGGGTCGCGATTTTCTGGTCACTCCCGATGTGCTGATTCCAAGGCCTGAAACAGAGCATCTGATTGAAACCGTGCTGGCCGAATGCGCCCAGGTGCAGCGTTTAGCTGATATCGGAACAGGTTCTGGAGCCATTGCCGTTACCTTGGCATTGGAGCTGAAAGCTGAGGTGTTTGCTACCGATATTTCCATGCCAGCGCTATCGGTGGCTCGTATTAATGCAGGCAAATATGGGTCTCCGGTGCGGTTCGTGAACTGCGATTTATGCTCTGTTTTTGCCCCTGAAAGCCTGGATCTTGTCGTTTCTAACCCTCCATATGTACCAAAAAACGCGCATTTAGAGCCCGAAATACGCGATTTTGAGCCATTTTTAGCGCTTTTTGCAGGTCAAAACGGGCTAGAAATCTACCCTCGATTGATTGAACAGGCCTTCCGCGTCCTCAAACCTGGAGGCAGATTTCTGGCTGAAATGGGCATTCATCAAAGCGATGCCTTGCAACAAATGCTTACTCAAGGATGGACCGGCGTTCATACGATTGCCGATCTTGCGGGAATCCCCCGGATCATTTCCGCCCAACGAACCAATGTGTAATGATTTACACTAGAAGCTTCTCCGATGCGTTCTATCTTCCACATCGACATGGATGCGTTTTTTGTTTCCGTTGAAGAACTGTATGATCCATCGCTGAAGGGCAAGCCTGTAGTTGTTGGGGGAAGGCCCGATGCTCGTGGCGTGGTTTCAGCTGCATCCTATGCAGCGCGCAAGTTTGGGGTGCATTCGGCAATGCCGCTGCGTACTGCTTACAAACTTTGTCCGCAAGCGATTTTCCTGGAAGGCAATCTTGCCCGATATCGCGAAGTCTCCTTGAAAGTGGCCGAAGTGTTGCGCAACTTTTCGCCGCAAGTTTCCATGGCTTCCATTGATGAAGCTTACCTGGAAATGACCGGGACAGAAAGAATGTACGGTCCACCGATGGCTGCTGCCCATAAGCTTCATGAAAAAATAAAGCAAGCCACTGGGCTCAATAATTCCATAGGAGCGTCCCGCTCACGACTGGTTTCAAAGGTGGCCAGTGATCAGGCAAAGCCCAATGGAATATTGTGGATCACACCGCAAATGGAAGCAGCATTTTTAGGGCCGCTGGATGTAAGAAAAATTCCTGGCGTCGGCAAAGTGAGCGAGGCCACGTTAGCCAAATATGGGATTCGCAAGGTGCGTGATTTGGCGAAGATGGACGAGCGATTTCTGTCAGAACATTTCGGAAAGTTAGGAATGGCGCTAGCGGGCAAGGCTCGTGGCGAAGATGCTGGTGGCTGGTTTGATACAGAAATTGGTGCCACCGAGGATCCGAAATCGATCAGCCATGAACACACCTATTCTGAAGACACAACGGACGCGACGATTCTTGAATCCACGCTATCGCGGTTATCGGAAATGGTGGGTCGCAGGTTGCGGGAGCATGGCTTTCATGCCCGCACAGTGCAGCTTAAGCTGCGCTACAAGGACTTTTCCACCATCACCAGGGCGAAGTCCCTGGCAGACCCAACTGAGCTGGATACTGAGATCCTGACGGCTGTGCAGAACCTATTCCGAAGCAATTGGAAACCGGGCATGGCCATCCGATTGTTGGGCGTTCATCTGACCGGGTTCGAAGGAGCTTCCCCACAAATGAACCTGCTTGAGGGCGACAAGAAAGATCGGCTGAGAAGAGTATTTCAGGCTGCTGATAAAATGCGGGATCGCTTTGGCGACGATAGCGTTTCGTTAGCCAGCGGGATGCAGGGGAAATTCCGCGAGCGAGTGCATGAGGCGCTGGTTATAAAGGAACCCATCAAAGAAAAAGAGAGTTAAGACATGCCTGCTGACATGGTTTTGGTATCAAGAATCTGGCGAACTTTTTCAGCGAAATGTTCGGCGTTAAAGGTATCGGCAAGCAAATAGGTATTGCTGGTGGAAAGTCCATAGCGAATTACTTTTTCTTCTGCTTCAGCGCTGATATAGAGCACCTTGGTTTCCGGCCGTTGCATGCGGATGGCCCGAGCCAGATCTGGACCACCGACGCTGGGCATCAGTGCATCGGCCACCAGGATGTGGAT
>JAYWBH010000729.1:0-9730 GCA_043781815.1 Bryobacterales bacterium
ACAGATGCATCGGGCAAGCTGCTTCCCCAATTGAAATTGATCTGTCCATCGGTCCTGGTGAATACCGGATTCCCGCTCAGGTTCGTGTTGTTGTAGTAACAACCCGTGAATGCGCCGCTGGCCGCTGCCGGGCAACTGCTGGTAACCACGGGGGAGGGTGTGGTCACAGTAACAGCATTACTCATAGCAGAATAATTCCCAGCCGCATCATAGGCTCTTACAGAGTAAGTGTAAGTATTGGCCGCCGACACAGCTTTATCGCTGTAACTAAACGCGCTAGGTACTGCGTTAAGAATCACCGAACCATTTCTAAATAGTTGATATCCGGTAACTCCCACATTGTCCGTACTGCCGGTCCAAGTGATATCCACTTGTGTGGACGAACTCGCTACAACCGACGAAAGGGAAGGTACTGTAGGAGGCTGCTTATCGCCACCCGCCGCGCCAACCGTCACCGTTGCCACCGCTGAAGTACTGCCCGACGCGTTAGTTGCTGTAAGTGTGTACGAAGTAGTTGCCGAAGGTGCCACAGACTTTGAAGACAAGCCAGTAACATCACCCACGCCACTCAAACTAACCGTAGTTGCCCCGGAAACACTCCAGGTCAACGATGTTGTTTGACCAACCGTGATGGATGATGGGTTAGCGGAGAATGCAGAAATCGTCGGAGCCGTGCCACTGCCAATTACCTGATCCACTACTCCGCCGAAATCCGTTGTCCAATACCAGCCATAAGTGGAACTAGGACCATAGGCACGAGCAATTCCCATCACCTTAAACGATCCATTCAACATGTTCTTCCGATGGGCATACGTGCATTGGCCCGATCCGTCAGCGTCGCACGCATTCACCCATTGATTAAATGAGCTCTGCGCATCGCTATTCCCAGCGGCAATATTTTCGCCCCATGGAAAGTAAGGATATCCAAAGCTATTAATCCGCGTCCCAGCATCACGCCCCAAACTATCCGTGTGACTGAAGTAGTTCTTAGCCGCCAGATCGTTACTCATCCAGCGAGACGAAGCTTCCAGCGCCACAGAAACCTGCAATGGCCCAGACCCGTTCTGTGCCCGGTAACTATTGATCAACGCAAGAAAAGCCCATTCTTCCGTGTCCAGCCCGGAAGTGGTTGGCGGCGGAGTAATCGGTGGCGACCCGCAAGTTGCGCCAGCGCAGTAACCAGGCTCGTAAGTCCAAAACGGAGTGCCGCCAGAAACTACACAGGAAACTCCCGTGACGTTGGCATCACTGGCCAGCATGGCCGCTATATGCAGTGAATCATTCCAAGTACCAAGTACTGAGACCGGATCACTTACAGCAAATGCCAAATTTTCAGTAATCAAGTTATAACCAATGCCCGCAGCCGTGGTGTCGTACCCTTCATGCGGGTTGAATCCCCGCCCAGGCGTGTGGGTTGCCATATAAGCAATGAATTGCGTAGCTCTAAGCTCCGCATCTTTCATGCCTAAGTTGTCCATCTTCAAGGCCGCTACACCATTTTGAGAACGGAATGAATTAATCTGGTTGAACAGCCCGAAAATGGCCGTATCGCTGCACCAGGACTGGCCTGACGTCAAATTGATTTGGTGCGTGATGCTCTGAGCCGACGCCACATTTGTGGTTGAAACTAGACCCAGAGAGAGTATCGTTAGAGGTAACAAAGTGTATACATTTGTAATCATAGTTGCTTCACATTGTCTTCGCGGTGTTAGCGCTTTGATTTACAACAGTTGTTAATAGCGGTGTGCTCTGCGTATCTAACGTTTTCTTAATTTGGCTTATTGTTCTCAGCAAGTTGCAGTAAGAACAATTTGAAGTTATGCCAATAGTACAGTACCCAGTAGTAATGGGCAACTCGTTTCATCGTTTTTTAATTACTTATGCAAGTAACTAGGGTTTTTTAATTTACTAAGTCAGTAAAATGACTCCCCCCCTTTGTGGGGAGTAGGTCTATACCCCTCCGCACAACTTGGTATCATTCGACTTATGTTGCCAAAGACTTTAGCCCTTATTTTTCTTACCAGCCTGGTCGTATCTGCCCAGCCCCTGAGCCCAACTCTTTGGCAAAGTCTCAACTGGCGTTCCATTGGACCCTTCCGCGGCGGTCGCACCGTCGGCGCCACCGGTGTGCGCAGTCAGCCCAATGTATTTTACATCGGCGTTAATAATGGCGGTGTCTGGAAAACCAACGATTATGGACGCACCTGGAAACCCCTGTTCGATAAGCAACCCACCGGCTCCATTGGCGATGTGGCCGTTTCCCAATCCAATCCCAACGTTTTATACGCAGCCAGTGGCGAAGGCCTGCAGCGGCCAGACCTTTCCATTGGCGATGGCGTCTACAAATCCATCGACGGCGGCAGCACCTGGCGCAATATGGGACTTCGCGATGCCCAGCAAATCGCCTCCATCATTGTTGACCCCACCGATCCCAATCGCATCTTCGCCGCCGCATTAGGTCATCCCTATGGGCCCAACACAGAGCGCGGAATTTATCGTTCCCTCAATGGCGGTGAAACTTGGGAACGCGTCTTATACAAGGACGAAAACACCGGAGCCATGCAAGTTGAGTTTGACCCACAAAATCCCCAAAACATTTACGCCAGTCTGTGGGCCGGTCGTCAAGGCCCTTGGGAAAACGGCCAATGGAAGGGTGCTGGCAGCGGCCTGTTCCATTCCACCGATGGCGGCACTAACTGGACCCAACTTACTCAAGGGTTACCGACTATCGCTCAAGGTTTGGGGCGCATCGGCATTGGCATCGCCTATAGTAACCCGCAAATCATGTACGCCACTGTCGAAGCAGATCGCGGTTTAGGTGGCATTTACCGGTCTGACAACGCAGGCACAACTTGGCGACTGCTCACCGCCGACCCGCGCCTGTGGGGCCGTGGTTCTGACTTCGCCGAAGTGCGCGCCAAACCGAACGATCCTGAAACGGTGTATGTCGCCAACACCGGCACTTACGTTTCCATTGACGGCGGCAAAACATTCAAAGGGTTCAAAGGCGCCCCTGGTGGCGATGATTATCATCGTATCTGGATTAACCCGGACCGTCCTGAAATCATGTTACTGGCCGCTGATCAAGGTGCTGTCATCAGTGTCAATGGTGGTGAAACTTGGAGCTCCTGGTACAACCAGGCAACGGCGCAGTTCTATCACGTGTCTACCGACAATCAGTTCCCCTACTGGGTGTATGGTGGCCAGCAGGAAAGCGGTTCCGCCGGTGTGGCCAGCCGTGGCGATTACGGTGCCATCACCTGGCGCGATTGGCGCACCGTCGGTGTGGAAGAATACGGCTACGTTGCTCCAGATCCGCTCGATGCCAACATCATTTACGGCGGTAAGTTGACTAAGTTCGATAAGCGCACAGGTCAAGTGCAAAACATCGCGCCAGAAGCGGTGCGTCGGGGCACTTACAGGTTCTTAAGAACCGCTCCCGTGCTGTTCTCCCCCATCGATCCCCATGTGCTTTACTACGCCGGCAACGTGTTGTTCAAGACCACCACAGGCGGAAAATCTTGGAAGGTGATCAGTCCGGATTTAAGTCGAGAGAAGAACGAAGTCCCCGCCAGCGTGGGTGTATATCGCACGGCGGACATGCAAACCATGGCCCGTCGCGGAGTCATCTACACTGTGGCCCCGTCCTTCAAAACAGTCAACACTATCTGGGCTGGAACGGATGACGGCACCATTCACATCACCCGCGATGGCGGTCAGAAGTGGAGTAACATCACTCCCCCGGCACTTACTAGTTGGAGTAAGGTGTCGTTGATGGAAGCGTCTCATTTTGACGATCAAACTGCCTACGCCGCCATCAACCGTTTCCGTCTGGACGATCTTCGACCCTATATTTACAGCACGCACGATAGCGGCAAAACCTGGACTCTTATAGTGAAAGGCATCCCGCAGAATGAAGTGGTCAACGCCGTTCGGGAAGATCCCAAACGCAAAGGCATGCTCTACGCTGCAACCGAACGAGCTGTCTATTTCACGCTGGATGACGGCGCTAATTGGTTGCCCTTGCGCATGAACATGCCCGCCAGTTCTATTCGCGACATTGTGGTGCATGACGATGACTTGGTAGTGGGCACCCATGGCCGTTCCTTCTGGATTTTGGATAACATATCAGCCCTCCGCGAATTAACCGTCTTGCTAGCCGCTTCTGGCGACCACTTATTCAAACCGCAACCAACTTACAGAGTAAGACGCAGTGTAAATACCGATACGCCAATTCCACCAGAGGAACCAATGGGTCAAAATCCCCCCGATGGAGCCATCATCGACTACCTATTAGATAACGACGTGTATGGCCCGCTTACCCTTGAAATCTTCGATAGTAAAAAGCGCCTGGTCCGCCGCTTCGCCAACAGTGACAAGCCGGAAGGGATTGATGAATCCAAGCAAGCCTACCCCACCTACTGGTTCCGCCAGCCACGCGCGCTGCCCACCAAAGCAGGCATGCAACGTTGGATCTGGGATTTGCATTACGCCCCACCAGAGGGCTTTCCAAGGACATTTCCCATATCCGCAATCTATGGCGACACCCCCAGTGAACCCATGGGTCCACTAGCAGCCCCCGGGACTTACACGGTCCGCCTCACAGTGGGCGCAAAGGTATTAGAGCAACCCCTAACCATCCGCATGGACCCCCGAGTGAAGGCCAGCGCGCAGGACATTCAGAAGATGTTCGACGCATCATTCAGTTGCTACGAAAACATAGGAAAAATCCGCCGAGCCCCCAAGAACGCAGGGTCAGACAAACTAGCCGCCGAGTTACTAGAAGTGATGAATATAACAGAAGAAGCCGACGCCGCCCCAACGCAACAAGCTATGGATGCAGTAACTAAGTTGGATAGGCAAGTAAACCCACGCAAGTAGAGGTCGGCAAAACTGGGGACAGACTACGAATTTCCGCGCAGGAGATGTTAGTAGAAAAACCAAATGCCCAGAGCGCGGAATTTCGCTGTCTGTCCCCGGTTTTGTCCGCGAACCCCGCGTTAGCGGTTATTTGCGCGCAAAATCGGGATTCACTATCAATCGGAACTGAAGTTCTTTCGCCAATCCGCCCGCATGCTTTAGTATTCTGTCGTACATGCCAGTGACCCCCTTATGAGTTAAAGCGCCGTATTGGAATTCCGAAAGAACCAAAAGCTCGAATGCCGCAGACTTGATCCAATCTACATCTGTTTCGTATCCGGAAATGGCTAAAGCCCTCGTCTTTTTGAGGAAAGAATTGAGTTGATGCCCATTTACTCCCAGAGTGCTACAGCTCGTGAAGTGAATCAAGCGACGGTCACAGGCTCCGGCCAAATGTTTCCCCAAATCATCAAGTGATACTCTGCTTGTGCCACTTCTTCCGTCTCCAATATTAATGGTCCCTTTCTCACCATGAAAGCCCAAATATAGAATTGGGTACCCTGAGTATTGCTTTTGCGTCCATTTGGCCAGATAGTATCTAAGCTCTTGAATGGTTCCAATGTCTCTGTGAATATGATGGCGCCTGGGTGTCAATTGATGATCGATGACCGCTAGAATAGGCTCAACCGATGATGGTCGCTTTAAGTGAGACAGCCAATCGCCTTCTAAACAAAAAATTCCCTTTGGACTTATCCTCATATATTTAAGAGATTATAGCTCGAAGCCTGAGGGGTCAACGCTAGCTGCCTCGCATTTCGCAGCAAAATGAAAAGTAGAAAGTTTTTAAAGCAAAAGCTAACCCCACGCAAGAGAGGTCGGCAAAACCGGGGACAGACTACGAATTTCCGCGCAGGAAAGATCATAGAAAAACAAAATGCCCAGTGCGCGGAATTTCGCTGTCTGTCCCCGGTTTTGTCCGCGAACAAGCACCAAGCCCGTGATATCCTGCAAAAGCAAACCACCAAACCATGTCCGAGTACTTCACTTACGACGTCTTCCTCAGCCATAGCAGCAAAGACAAAGCAATCATCCGCCCACTAGCCGAGAAGTTGCGCGCCGACGGAGTCCGCGTCTGGTACGACGAATGGGAAATCCATCCCGACGACGACGTCCCCGCAAAAATAGAAGAAGGCCTAGAGCAATCCCGCGTGCTAGTCCTTTGCATGTCAGCCAACGCTTTCGGATCAGACTGGGCCCAACTCGAATCCGGAACCTTCCGCTTTAGAGACCCACTCAACAAAGACCGCCGCTTCCTCCCTCTGAAACTGGATGAAGCGAAGCCCAAAGCTTCCCTGGAGAAGGTCCTCTACATCGACTGGCGCGGCGCGGCGCACGAACAAGAGTACGGAAAGCTGCTAGCCGCCTGTAGCCAGCCAAAAACCGAACTCACCCCAGAAAAGGAAATCGCACGCCAGCGGCTGCAGCGGAAAATCCTTTCCCTTGGCCATACCGACAGCGTCAGGAGCGTGGTCTTCAGCCCCGATGGGCTCCGCGCTCTCTCTGGTTCCGCTGACAAAACCGTGCGGCTGTGGGAGGTGGCAACCGGACGCGCTGTGCGCGTGCTGGAAGGCCCTCCAACTTACGACCAAATGACCGGTGCCCACCATTGATGTTATGGTATGAGCTGTTGGAAGCAATAGAAACGATCCGACTCAACTAGGACGAGTTTAGAAACCCATGAACCTGCCCGAACCGCAATCCGTCACATTTTCTTCCCTGTTTGCTGAAATCGAAAATGGCAAGATCAAGATCCCGCAATTCCAGCGCGATTTCGTCTGGAGCAAGGCGCGGAGTGCTAAGCTACTCGACAGCATCGTTAAGGGCTATCCGATCGGGACGTTCATCCTCTGGAAAACTAATGAGAGGCTCCGCTCGATCCGAAACCTGGGTGGCATGCCTTTGCCAGAAACGCCGAAGGGTGACGCGGTCAAGTACGTCCTTGATGGTCAGCAGCGTCTCACCAGCCTTTTCGTCACGCTCAAAGGGTTGACAATCCAACGCGAAGAGCAGACGGAGGATTTTTCGCAGTTTTGGGTTGACTTGACAGTGAATGAGGACGAAGAAATCATTCTCATGGAGTCTGCAGGTCGCGACGAAAAACGCATCATTCAACTCAAGGATCTTCTATCGGGCGATTCTGCCTACCTCGCAAGCTTCCCGAAGGAACTGCAGGAAAAGATCCGTACCTATAAAAATCGGATCGAGAGCTACCAATTCTCGGCCATTCTGATGAAAGATGCTGCAATTGACGTTGCGACCGAGGTCTTTACTCGCCTCAACACGGGAGGGCAACCGCTCGACGTGTTTGAGATCATGGTGGCAAAGACCTACGACCCCGAGAAGAGCTTCGATCTCGCGGAGAAGTTTAACGAACTGAAAACAGACCTAGAGGCTGTGTATTTCAACACTTTGTCGTCGGCAACAGTCCTACAGACTGTTGCTGTCCTAATCCGAAAGGATTGCCGCAAGAAGGATATCCTTGGCCTACCAAAGCACGAGGTGATCAAGGCGTGGCCCAAGGCTGTCGATGCGATTAAAGCCAGCGTTGAGTACTTCCGCAACTACTACCGGATTCCTGTTTCACGATTGTTACCTTATCCAGGCCTTATCATCCCGTTTGCCTATTTTTTTTCGAAGCATCCCTACAAGCCGACAGGTGACCAACAGAGGTTTTTACAAGATTTCTTTTGGAGGGTGTCGCTTGGAGGTCGCTATTCTCAATCCCTAGAGACCAGGGTGGCCCAGGACATCTTGAAGATCGACCAGATTCTGAAGGGCAAGCTGCCGAGCTACGATTGGGCGGTTGATGTGACTCCTAAGTTCATCGAGAATAATGGTTATTTCAGCACGAGCCGAAGCTTCGTGAAGGCAATTCTTTGCGTTCTTGCGCATAAGGAACCAAAGTCGTTCGTGGATAACTCAATCGTGCGCTTGGACAACTCGTATCTAAAGCAGGCAAACAGCAAAAACTACCATCATTTTTTCCCGAAAGCCTGGCTAAAGAAACAAGGTGCGGTCAAAGAAATCAATCATGTGGCGAATATCACGTTGGTCGATGACTTCCTAAACAAGCGGATTATCGGGGCTCAGTCGCCCAAAGCCTATATGAAGGGGTTTATCTCAAAGAACCCCGACATTGAGAAGTGTATGTCCACTCACCTTATCAAATTGAACGACAACTTCGGCGTGATGATAAATGACTACGAAATGTTCTTCGACGCTCGGTGCAAGGCAATTAGTCGCGAATTGAACAAACGTATCATCCCGCAAGAAATTGACGAAGTGGCGACGGCCAAAAGCGCCGCAGAAACGGTCGTGGAGCAAGAAGAATGGCTCGCGAGCTAAAGTCACGCCGCATCGGGTATGCTAACTTGGCCGCAGTCGGCAGGTCGGAAATCTGGCAGGAAAGCTGCGGCGGCACCGTTTGCTTTTTATGCCCGTAATCAAGATAAGCACCATCCGGAGCGTGGTGCCGTTCCTTGATCGCCACGGGTGAGCACTTGAATCCCAGAAGCTCTTCCACGAATCCGGCATTCCCCGTGATGCTAGTAATCCGCAACTCAGAAGGCGAGGTCCGCTGGATGGAAGTACGCGACTGGCTAAAGCAAGCCACTGACAACGGCAAAAAACCAGTTAAGCAAATCATCTTCGAAGGCGAACGCTTCGACGTAATGAGCGTGCGCCGGTGGCGGGATCGGTTGCTGAATCCGTAATCACCATCCATTCAAAAATGAATTCCCAATCATCCCAACCCCTTACGGTACATCCACCACAAAACTCCGCGAATCCTCCTGCTACAGTAAATCCCGAAAGGGCAAAGTGGAGTGAACCCCAAAAGTAAAATAGGGACAAAATGGGTTAAACAGAGAGGAGTCCCTAATGAGCAAAAAGAGCCGGGAATTCAGTGCAGAGTTCCAGATAGCGCTAGCCAAGCGGATCGACGGAGGCGAAAGCGTATCCAAGATCCAGCTCGAGTTGAAGATCAAGCGCAGCGTGTTGTACCGGTGGAGGGACGCCTACCGCAAGCAAGGCGTCGCTGGATTACAACTGCAAAGGGGCAGGCCACCGGGCGTCCCGAACCCTCCGTCAAAGCCGGGAGCCAGCGAAACGGAATTGCTGCGACAACAGATAGCTGGTCTGGAGCAAAAGGTAGGGCGGCAAGCAATGCAACTGGATTTTTTCAAGCAAGCCTTCAAACGAATAAAGGTGTCGAGCCAGAACAGCAACAACACTCCGTGGGATGATGCCGTTGGAAGGCTTGGTGATGGATTCTATCGCCACTATGAAGAACACGCGCCGCTTCAAGCCGATGTGGAACTGCGCGATGCAATTCAAAAGATCGCACTGGAAAATCGGTCATACGGATACCGCCGGGTGACCGCACTCCTCAAGGATGTTCCAGAGGATGCCACGGGCATTACCTTTGGAATCCTGCTTGATGGAACCCGTAGCGCATGGATCAAGTGCGAAGTTCGAAGTCGCCGATAGCAGCGTGCCTGTCACAGACATGCACCTGAACATGACCAAGCAATCCCAAGGTCCTAAGAACCTGAGCTTCGAGAATTAGCACTTACTGCAGTAACTCGACCTGATCTAACTTGGGCGGCCAGTGTTGCTTGGACTTTTTAGGTTAGTTTGCCCTGGACACCTGACTGGTGATCTAATGGATGCGCAAACATTCATTTCACAAAACAGGAGATTTATCAGTGTCCAATTCCACTTCTCGCCGATTCTTTTTAGGCGCAGCCACAGCAGCGGCAGCTACACGCGTTTGGGGCGCCAATGACAAGATTAATGTAGCCATCGTCGG
>JAYWBH010000730.1:0-26668 GCA_043781815.1 Bryobacterales bacterium
ACCATTGCCGCGTAAATCGGATTGTACCGGCCATTCGCTTTCGCCTGATGCTTGGCCACCTCTGCGCTTCTGGCACCCAACGGAATATGAACCGTGTAGTGCGCTAAATAAATCAGAAATGGATTATTCTTGTTCTGCTCAATGAACTTCACCGCCGCATCGGTCAACTTCTCAGTCAGGAAATCGTCCTCGCTGGCTGTGATGCCAGGCAATTCAAAGGGTCCAAAATAGGGCTTGCCACTGCGAGGCGGACTACCACTTTCGTTGCCGCCAACGTTCACATCAAAACCCTGATCGGTTGGAGAAAATCCGTTGCCTCCTAAGTGCCACTTGCCGATGCTGGCGCTTTTGTAACCCAGTGGCTTCAACTTCTCAGCCAGCGTAAGTTCGGCAAGGTTCAATTGGGTGGCGGATTTCGGAGTCGTAATCGGACCTTTCGGGTCTGAAGCGCGGCCAGGAATCCAATCCGTCACTCCAGTGCGCACCGGATACTTGCCTGTAAGGATGCTGGCGCGCGTCGGCGAACAGACCGGACACGCCGCGTAAGCATCGGTGAATCGCGCACCTTCTAAAGCCAGCCGGTCAAGGTTCGGCGTTTTGAAATACTGGTTGCCGTAGCACTCTAAATCATTGCGACCCAGATCGTCGGCCAGAATGATCATGAAGTTCGTCTTCGCCCGTACTTGTGAAAGCCCCGGCATAGCACCCGCGGCCAGCGTTCCCAGAAAATGTCGTCTGTCCAATTCAATCTCCTAATATTTGATCTTCAACCCAAAGTGCAGGTAGCGCGGGAAACCCGGCGTTGAAGTAACTTTCCCAAACAATGTGCTGGTGGGATCAGCGTTGGGCACAGCCAAATTGGAATGGTTCAACGCGTTCAACATCTCCGCGCGGAACTGAATGTGCCATTTCTCATGAACTGCGAAATTCTTCACCGCCGAAATATCCCAGATCTGCACGCCCGGCGAACGAATGCCGGAAAAGCGAGTGGAGAGTGTCCGCAAATTGGAAACCAGTTGCTGTGCCGAATTGCGGTTGAACGCATCCACATTGAACCAACGGTCCAGGCTTTGGCCTCGACCCTCAGCGGCATCGGCCAGGCTAGTCAACAGCAACGCATTCCCAAAGCCCAGCGCCGGACCGGTATTGATTTGGCTGGTCAGTTGCAACTGCCATCCTCCTGCAACCTGCGTCAACACAGGGTTCGCCTTCGAAAGAAACTGCTTACCTTTACCGAAAGGCAACTCATAAATCCCGCTCAACGACAGGCGATGGGCACGGTCCAAATCGGAAATCACTTTTTCTGGAAAGGCATCGCCGCCATTCAGATAGGCCGTGGACTCCATCATCTTCGACCATACATAGTTCCCCTGCGCGGTGAAGCCATTTTGAAAGCGGCGGTCAACCGACACCTGCAATGAGTGATACCAGGAGTATCCTTGCGGAAGGTTTCCCGTAATGCTTGTGAACTGCGGATAGGGGCGCAGCAGTTGAGTGCGGGCCACCGTGGTGCCCGCGATGTTGGAGCCAGGAAGCGGGAAGAACGGATTGGGGAATGTCTGGCTTAGGAAATTATTCACCGTGTTATCGCGCACGCCTGTTGTCGAAAGGACGCTGTTCGGAATTGCGTCAAACTGGCGGTTGGCCGCTAGTCTTGTGCCGCGATTGCCAATATAACTGACATCCAGTAACACCTGTCCCGGCAACTGCTGCTGCACGCCCAAACTCCAGCGCTGCATGTATGGGTTCCAAGGCTTGGGGTTGAAGAAACTTACGTTACGACCCAGGAATGTAGAAAGTCCCTGCGAAGATCCTCCGGGCGCTGGCCACAGGTTCGGAAACGGATTTGCCAGCGACGCGATAAACGTTTGGCCATTGTTGATGGACGGCGTGAGCGTCGTGGCCAGGGAGTAGCCGGACTGAATGGCGCTGCTTCGGTCCGCACCAACCGAAACAAAGAAAATACCATAGCCCGCGCGAATCACGCTGCGGCTTGTGGGACTAAAGGCAATGCCGACGCGTGGTGCAAAGTTCGCCTTGGCACCTTGCCAAAGAGCTCGCGGCTGGCCATTGACGTTGGCAAAAGTCAGGCCACCATTCACCTTGAATTGCGATGAAGGAAGTTCCGGCAAGGGATTCTTCACATAGTTGGCAATGGCCGTGGCTGCGATCGGGTTGACCGTCTGGAAATCAAAGCTGCTGACGCTGCGATTGAAGCGCTCGGTCATGGGGGAATCGTAATCATAGCGGATGCCCAGGTTCAACGTAAGTCGCGGACTGACCCGCCAATCGTCCTGCACATAGAAGCCAGTGGTTTTTGATTGATCGGCGAAGGAATCGTTCACATTCACCTGCCCACCAGTGGGCAAGCCGTACAAAAATGACGCAAGCCCCTGTCCAATTGGCGCGGCTGGCGAATTGTCTAACGGTCCGCCGGTCCAAGCTGAGCCAAAACTTTCCTGCGGTACGGAATTGTTGAAGTCCTTGTTGTGTTCCCGGTAAACACGGAACTCCGCACCAACGCGCAGCAGGTGCTTGCCGCGCGTCCAGGACATGCTATCGGACGCAGTGAAATAGTTGGAAAACGTGCGCACAATGTTGGCTGTACCAATCGCTTGATAGCCAGTGATATTGAGGTTGGGGAAGGTGTATGCTTCCGTTGGAATCGCTCCCAACAACTGTGGATTGAATCCCGCACCTGCCAGATCGAAACCAGCAATCAACGGATAGCTGGATTGCTCAAACCGTGTCAGACCGAAGCGAAGGTTGTTCACCAGTGTGGGTGAAAGAATGTAGACATCGTCAATTACGCCGCCGTAGTTATAGCGGTAACGGTCGCTGCCGTTCACTGTGTTGTCGAACGTTTGACCGGAACTGAATAGCTGATACCACTGCGAGTAGCGTCCAAACACACGGTGTTTTTCGCTGAAGTTATGATCCACCTTTCCGGTATAAGTCCGATATTCGTTGTATGAAGTGGGAAAGCGCTGATAATTATTCAGACCGTTGATGGTACCTGGAACATTCGGCACGGGCCAATACTGCATCAGCCCCAGCGCGGTCTTGTCCAGCCGATTTTGCGGAATAATGTTGCCTGGAACGGGTTGGCGTGCAAACCGTCCGCCTGCTGCAGGCGTCGTACTGAACGGGTCGTAAATCTGATAGTTAGCGTCCAGCTTCAGAAGTGCAGAAAAATCACCCTGCCGCTGCGCCAGCGTCGGGACGGTGAAAAACGTGTTGCCGCGCTCCACTCCAGGGCGGGTTAATCCTTCAAACGAGAAAATCCAAAACGTTTTATTGCGACCGTCATAAACTTTTGGAACTACTACCGGACCAGACATTGTTGCGCCGAAACGATTCAAAATGTTGCGCGGATTCACAGAGGCAATCTTCGCATCGGTCACCGGACCCGTTGCTGGATTGTAGAGCGCCTGCCGTTGGAACAGGTCCAGCGACTGCAGATGCTGGTTGTTATGGAACCAGTAAATCGCCAGATGAGGCTTGTTGCCTCCGCCGCGCAGCACCACATTCACGTTCCCCCCAGGCGAACGACCAATGCTTGCGTCATAAGCCGCCGTCTGCACCTTGAACTCAGCAACGAGTTCAGTCGGCGGAGCGAAGGCTGCGTTTGTTCCCCACATGCTTGGCGTGCCATCAATCGTGAATTCAGTGTTGCCACTGCGCACGCCGTTCACCGTCAAGCTGGACATCACCTCCACTGCCGGTCCCAGGCTGGGGTGATTCGGTGCCGCCAGATTGACCACACCTGGTGCCAGACGCGCCAGCGAAAGTGCGTTGCCGCCGGGCAGCGGCAGGTCCAGAATTCGTCGTGAATCCACTACGCGGCCGATGCTCGCCGTGGAACTTTCCAGCAAACTCGTTTGCGCCGAAACGGTCAATGATTCTGAAACCTGACCGACGGTCAGCGTGATATCCAGCGCCAATCGGTCCCCCACGCGGACTTGCAGATTTTTGACGTCGTACGTCTTGAAGCCATTGGCCGTGGCTGCCAGGAAATACATGCCCGGTTGTAGAAACCCCACTTCGTAAACACCAACACCGTTGCTGGTGGCGGTGGTTTTCACCCCAGTTTCAGTATTTTTTAGCGTGACCAGCGCACCGGGGACAATGGATCCGGAAGGATCGGCGATACGACCACTAATGCGGCCGCGCGAATCCTGCGCAAGTAACAGAACAGAGCTAATGAGAGCGATCAAGACCAGGCCACGAAACATAATAAAAACCCTTGTAACAGGGATCATTTCATGTCGCCGAATGTAAGTCAAGGTGTCAAGTCAAATGGACACGCCGCCTGTTACTCAGTACTCACTGCGGTCGAGTCGATCCAACATTGCTTGCGCCGGATTTCGCCAGTTAAACAACATGCCAAGGAACAAAAGCGCCGCAAATCCGGTGGCCAACGGGAATCCATACTTTGGATGACCAGCAAAATCACACCGGCAACCGCACCATGCTGCGATTTGGGGAAGCAGCTAATACCCTTTGAGTTCATTGTCGGATACATGACAGACACAAACAGGCCGGAATGAGGCAACAAAAAAACAGCCGCGTCAATTCCGCCAATCATGCTGCCAGCAAAACATACCAGAATGGCTAAGGTGATCCGTGTGGAACCGTTTCGATTTGCGAAAGAGTCTCATCGTCATAACTGAGCGCCAAACTACGGAACCAGCCAGGCACCGACAGCTTTCCATGTGCTTGTTTGTGCCCCACCGAGTGTTTGCGCTGCGGTCCATATGCCCTTGGCACCGGTGAAGCTGCCCTTGAACGTCATGTTCAGATTCAGTGTAAGTTGGTTGCCATTCTTGACCACGCTTGACCCGACCGCACTAACTTGGCATTGACTGTTCTGAATTGTGTTTGTGCCAGTAAGTGGGATGTTAGTGGCAGCAGCACCGTCGCCATTGTCAGAATACAAGTAAAGCATGTTTCCCGGCGCGTAATAGGCCACGTAGCAGGCTTGTCGACCATCAATCGACGTGTTAGTCAGCGCCCAGACTGTTTGCAGATTATTCGCGGAATTGGCGTCCTGGTAAGTGAACGAGAGTGTTTGGTTGGACGTCGAACCGGTGGCCGGGGCTGGCAAACTCTAGGAGTATCTCAAATCCCCATGACGGCAACCAAGGTGGACTTTGGGTTTACACCCGGTCCAATGGCGTTTGGACGCAACAAGGTTCCAAGTTGGTCGGGTCAGGGGCCGCAGGACCTTCCAAACTGGGAGTTCCGTTTCAGTATCGACTGATGGCAATGTAGTGATCGGCGGTGGGTCTGCTGACAATGGGGGTGTTGGTGCAGCGTGGGTTTTTGCAAGGTCGAACGGCGTCTGGACGCAGAATGGTTCGAAGTTGGTTGCTTCCGACGCGATCGGGCTCGCTTTACAAGGCAGTTCGGTTTCAATGTCTGCTGACGGAACAACGGCCATTGTCGGTGGTCCAGGTGATGACTCCGGCAAGGGTGCAGCCTGGGTGTTTACGGCAAGCGCCATTGTACCCGCCACCATCGCCAGCAGTTTTATTGACGCATCGTTTACGGTTGCAGGCGTGGGCTGCTCAACGGGAACTTACACCACACCCGCGACACTCAACTGGACTCCACTTGCAGTTTGCACTGTAACCTTCTCATCACCGCAAATTGTGGCAGGCGTGCAATATGTATTTACTAAGTGGGAGGATAATTCCACTAACTCTATGCGCCCAATAGCGGCCCCTACAGCACCAACTACTTACACAGCAACATTCGGACTGGCACCTTCTGCGGGTGACTCCGGACCGATGGCGCCCAGCAGAACCAATCAAACACTCGTACTGAAATTCAGTCATCCGCAAGGTTACCGGCAGTTGACAGTCGTAAACGCGCTGATCAATGAATACCTGAATGGAAACAGTGCCTGCTACATCGCCTACTCGCAGCCGCTTCAGGTGCTGTATCTGGTGAATGATCAAGGCCCTGGCAGCGGTCTTTCTGTGGGGTTGACGCTGGGCGGCACAGGCTCCGTCAGCAACAGTCAATGCACTGTCTTCGCCCCACAATCATTGGCTGCAGGCAGCGGCAACGTGCTGACTCCCACTTTGAACATCGCGTTCAAAAACACAGTTACAGGAAGCAAAGTGATTTATCTGGCAGCACAATCTATAGGGAACCTCACGTCGGGTTGGCAGACCTTGGGGGTTTCATTGATCCCGCAGGCCACGGCAACTTACCCACGTGCCGTTTCAATGACTCCGGCGACTGGCACTGCAGCAACTCAGATAGTTAGTTTCATTTATGAAGACATATCAACTACCAACAACCTGCAAACGGCGTGCGTGCTGATCAATAGCGCCACTGACGGCAGGCAAGCCTGCTATGTGGCTTATTACATACCGGGTAACACGCTGTACTTATATCCAAACAACGGTGACGGTGCAGCGGCATCAAGCATTGTACTTACTGGGACTAACGTCATTCAGAATGGCCAATGCCTGATCAACACTGCTGGGTCCAGCGTGATTAAGATCGGCAATCAATTGACTTTGAATCTGAACATCACATTCAAGTCAGCTTTCAGCGGCGCGCGTGGCGTGTGGACGGCGGTTCAAACACTTGGAGGTGCACAGACCAGCGCGTGGAAGGCAGTGGGCGCATGGCTTGTGCCATAGGGGTAACTGGGAGAATGTATGGGTGACAACATGAACTCCCATCCCCCAAAGCAAGCCTCTGCCAATGCGCCCGTGTTACATTGTTGAGTTGATATGAAAAGTCCAGCCTTGGTTATCGTTGGTTCAGGCGGCCACGCGAAAGTGATCTTAGAAATCTTCGAACGCCTGGGCACTTTCGACGTCATTGGATTTACCAGTCCCTCCATTGACGACCATTTGTTTCACTATCCGCACCTTGGGTCTGATTCCATCTTGCCTGCTCTGTTCACCGACGGAGCTCGACACGCTTTTCCCGCTGTCGGCGATAATCGGATTCGCCATCGCCTTGTTGCCGAACTCAAAGCCCTGGGCTATTTGCTGCCCAACGCAATCAGCCCACATGCGGTCCTGTCTCCGCGCATCGGTTTGGGATCAGGTATTGCAATTATGGCGGGCGTTATCATCAACGCTGATTCCAGAATTGGCGATGGTGCCGTTATCAACACGGGAGCGACAGTGGATCATGATTGCCACATCGGCGCTTCAGTTCACATTGCACCAGGCGTTCATCTGGCCGGAAATGTCTCAGTGGGCGAAGGTAGTTTTCTTGGGATCGGTTGCTCCATTGTTCCAGGGATATCCATTGGTTCCTGGGTTACCGTCGGCGCTGGCGCGGCAGTCATCCGCGACATTCCCGATCACTCCACCGTTGTCGGCGTTCCCTCTTCTCGAAAGTTGAACACCGGGAAATCGGCGTGAAAGTAATCATCGCAAGCACCGTTGTGCCATTCGTATTCGGCGGCTATACCGTCATTGTAGATTCCTTGGCAGACTGTCTAAAAGCACGTGGACATGAAGTGGAAGTTCTGCAATTTCCGTTCTCATCAAACTACAAGGATTTGATGGAACAAATGCTAGCCTTCCGATTGCTTGATCTAAGCCAACACGGCGACCGTCTGATAACCGTCCGTTTCCCCAGTTACCTTCTTCGACATCCCAATAAAGTTGTCTGGTTCATCCATCATCATCGTGGCGCATATGATCTTTGGGGCACCCAATATCAGGACATCCCAATGACTCCCGAAGGAGTTGGCTATCGCGATGCCGTGCGGTCCGCTGATGCTGCCGGGCTCATGGAATGCCAGCGCGTGTTTAGTAATTCGCAAGTGGTGGCAGACCGGTTGATGCAATACAACGGGGTGAACGCTGAGGTATTGTATCCGCCACTGCCTGACGCGCAACGCTATACCTGCAAGGGTTACGGAGACTTTATCCTCTATATGGGTCGGCTGGTGCATCACAAACGACAGTGGCTGGCATTGGAAGCCATGCGTCATGTTCGATCTGGAGTAAAGCTGATTATTGCCGGCAAGCCTGACCCCGATACGATGGTTTACGTTACAGAGTTACGTGAATTCGTGCGCCGTCACAGCCTGGAAGATCGTGTGACGATCCTCGCCGATTGGGTGGACGAAAATCAAAAGATTGAGCTATTCGCCCAATGTCTGGCAGCGGCTTATTTCCCCGTGGATGAGGATTCCTATGGGTACCCCAGCTTGGAGGCTCATCATGCAAAAAAGCCGGTGCTCACCACAACCGATTCGGGAGGTACGCTGGAGCTTATTTCCGACGGACTGAATGGTTTGGTTACTTCGCCTGAACCAGAAGCCATTGCCGCCGCCATGGATCAATTGTTTACGAATCGTACCAAGACCAGGTCAATGGGGGAAGCGGGCGAGGCCAGGCTCCACCAGTTAGGCATTTCCTGGGATCATGTTGCTGAAAGGATCCTTGCTTGAAGATTCTGGTGGCCAACAATTGCGTCCCGTTTGTGCGTGGTGGTGCGGAGCATCTGGCAGATGCGCTAACCAGCAAACTGAATGAATTTGGACATGAAGCCCTGTTGGTGCGCATCCCATTCCAGTGGGAACCACCGAACAAGATTCTTGAAAGTATACTTGCCTGCCGCCTAATGCGCCTGCCCAATGTGGATCGCGTGATTGCCTTAAAATTTCCGGCATATTTTTTACCGCACGACAATAAATTACTGTGGATGGTCCATCAATTTCGTCAAGTTTACGATTTGTGGGGCACTCCCTATCAGGGTATGGCCTCCACACCAGAAAACTTGGCCATTCGGAACTCGATCATCGCATCGGACAATTCGTATCTGCCGGAGGCTCGGAAAATCTACACGAATTCTTCCGTTACATCAGACCGACTGAAGAAATTTAACAGGATGGATTCCCAAGTGTTGCACCCTCCACTTCTTGATACACAGCATCTTCACCAAGGGCCGTTTGGGGATTACATTTTCTGTGCTGGCCGAGTTACTGCGTCAAAGCGACAGCACTTACTGGTGGAAGCCATGCAGTATGTCAAAAGTGGAGTCAAGTTGATAATTGCCGGACGCACAGAAGCACCTGAAGATGACTTACGAATCACTCAACTTTTAAAGAATCCGGATATCGCCGCAAGGGTTCAGTTCTTCAATCGCTTCGTGACCGAACAGGAGAAGGCAAATTGGTTCTCTTCCTCACTCGGGGCCGCCTATATCCCGTACGATGAGGACTCATATGGCTACGTCACGCTAGAGGCGTTTTACTCAGGAAAACCCGTGATTACAACTACGGATTCAGGCGGCATCCTTTCCGTAGTGCATCAGAACCAGACCGGGTTTGTTGTGGAACCAAATGCGCCTGCACTGGCCGCAGCTATGGACGAACTGTTTCACGATAAACAGCGAGCCCAACGGTTGGGCGCATCGGGTCTTGCGTTGGTTCAGAGCATGAACCTGACCTGGGAGCATGTTGTCCACATATTGACCGCACCATAACTTGTCACCTCTAAAATCAATTTACTCGCAAAATAAGTTGAAAAATCGAACAGGCTAATTAATCCCGTAGAAATTAGTAAGTTGGACTATAATCAAAATTTCAATATAGAATTGTTGAAGGCGCTGATTTGTGACGTTTTTAGCGCAGACGATTGCCCGCGCAAGGACGGTTTACCGCCTCAATCAACAAGATACGGGTACAAAGTCGAATTCCATTCCTTGGCACAATCATTCATCAACACACTTGCAGGATGTACGAAAGATCTCTCTATATCGTCACTATTATTTCATTGCAGCATACTCATTGCGGGGAATGTCCCGTGCTAAGTACATGACACTAATTACTTGCCGCAGGTTTAACCTTAAAAAACAATTCCGCACACGCTTCGGAAACAGTGTCCGGCAACTCCATCCCAGAGGCAATCCCCATCCGTCCAAACTCACTGGCCACCCGATCCGCCAAACTATAAACCGGCCTTGCACTGCGCACATCCCAGGCAAAGCGAACCACCTCCCTGGCATACTGTTCCGCCAGGAAAGTTGCCGCCGCAAACTCGCGCGCCCTGTGCCCCAGGCTCGTGCGATGGGTATTGTCCAGCAGATCCAGAAGCGCCGCACGTAAGTCCTGTTGCTCCTCGTGTGCCCGAATCTTCCGCACGCAGTCTGAAGGCAATTCTTTATAAAACCCTGTATCCCTCACCACCACAGGCTTTCCGTAGTACATCTCCTCAATCACAGATGCTGAAGCCCCTTCAAACGCCGGATAGCGCAGGTTCACGCAGATGTCTGCATGCGTCAGGCACAATTGCAAATGCTCATCACTGACGTAGCCCAGAAATTGAACACGATCTTGCATACCGTATTTTTTACTGATCGCCTCAAGCTGTTTCTGATATTTCGGGTCACATGGCCCCGCTATCAGGAAGTGTAATTTACAGCATAGTTGGCTATCCGAACCAATCACCTTGATAGTCGTTTCCAATCGCTTATTCGGATTCGCATGACCAACCGTCAAGACAATCAATTGATCTTTCGGGATCCCCAAACTCTCGCGCGTGGTCTTTATTTCAGAGCGGGGGAGTTCATAAGGTAATGGAATCTTGCACACAGGCCCTGTGCGCAGCGCGGAGACTTTTTCTAGAAAAAACTGAGAGTGCGTAATTACCCCAAGAGCACCTCTCATGGCCGTTTCAAACATGGGGAACTCCACCACTTGATCCGTCTCCCAAATGCGTTCCCGCAGTAAACTCTGCTGAGTCAGCGACCGGCCCTCAGTTCCGTAAAGACGTTCCATCTCCGTCATATATTGCGCAGGGTCACGTAAGTCTTCAAGATAGTAGGACGCAAAGAAGTGGTGCATCACAAAATCGTGCAGAATGGCCACTCCAGGATACTTCGACGCTGTCAGAAATATGTCGCGATGAAAGGATAGATGGTTGCCGAAGTTATAGAAAATCAGATCGAACTTCGCTAGCCTTTCCAGGATGGGATCCTCGGCGTTGCGGAAGAATGTCGTCGTGGCATTGACGCTATGAATCGGCCCGGATTCCGAGTGCCACACTTCCACATCCGCCAACTTAGCCAACTCGCGCACGATCAAGACACTCGCCCTGCCGATGGCGCTTTTGTTGGACAACGGAGTGAACCAGGCTATCTTCATCCCGCCAGTCTTAAAAAATACACAGGCTACGAATTCTATCGGCGATGTAGGACACGTCTTCCTCTGTCAGTGCAACATGGGTGGGCAAACTGATTCCATTTTGCGCCAACGCATCGGCCACTGGGTAGCTGGATTGCGTATCGCGAAACGGAGGCATTACATGCATGGGATAAAATACGGGTCGCGTTTCAATGCCTTGTTCACTGAGCTTTGCCATGAACTGATCGCGTTCAATGCGAACTTTCGGTCGCAGAATAACATTGAACATCCAGTACACATGGTGCGCCCAAGGCTCTTCAAACGCAAGCGTAATAAAATCCGCTAGAGGTGCCAAATAGCGCCTGTACCATTCAGCTACTTGCCTGTAACAAGCCAGGTGACTGTCAATTTGTTCAAGCTGGGCCAAACCGATGGCTGCCTGAATGTTTGTCATCCGGTAGTTATAGCCCACTTGCGGGAACCAGTAGCGCCGGTTGGGGTCCATTCCTTGCCCTCGAAAAAGTTGAATACGGTCTCGCAGATTTTCATTGCCAACAGTCACCATTCCACCTTCACCGGTGGTCATGATCTTATTGCCAAAGAAGCTGAAGGTCCCAATGTCAGCCAGCCCACCCACTTTACGCCCTTTGTAGAGCGCCCCGTGCGCTTCCGCCGCATCTTCAATAACAAAAAGCCCACGACGTTTTGCAATCTCCAAGATTGGGTCCATGTTGGCGGGATGTCCGTACAAATGGACAACAATCATTCCGCGAGTGCGTGGAGTAATCTTTTCTTCAATTCGCTGCGGGTCGATGTTCATCGTCCGTGGCTCAACGTCGATTAAGATTGGACGAGCTCCGCAATACTTCACTGCATTCGCCGTTGCCACAAAGGTCAGTGTCGGAATTAGGATTTCATCCTCTGGCTGAACTCCCATTCCAAGAAGAGCCAGATGTAGCGCACTGGTACCGCTGTTGGCAGAAATAGCGTGGTTTGAGTCGCAAAAACGCGCAAATTCGTGCTCAAATTGCGGTATAAAACGACCAATGGAGGAGATCCAGGTGGTTTCCAGACACTCTTTCACGTACTTCATTTCATTGCCCCGAAATTGCGGGCAAGCAATGGGTATGTTCCTGGTAACGACCGCAGTAGTGTTGAAGTACTTCATTCTTAGGATAGTTTCGGAGACAACAATAAATTCCAACTGATGCACCCAGCCAAATCTTCAGCAGTTACTGAAAGCAGCTCTCCAGACACATCTTCTATTCGATGCACAAACCCAGTGGAAAGGATTTCCTTTGCCCATTTTAGCGGATCAACCCCTGCCCTGCTTAGATGCTCTGGAGCAAATTCGAGGAAAATGTATAATTGAGGATTTTTGATCCGTAGACTTGCCATTCCTTTCAAAATAAAGGGCTCTGCGCCTTCGGCGTCAATTTTAACAACGTCAACCTTCGGTTCATTGATTAATGCTCTGTCCAGCGTTACGGTTGTTATTTGTATCTTTTCTGCTGTCAAATCGTCCCCAAACAGCGTGTTATGACCCGAATTGTGACGCACAATCGTCAATTCGGCGGTCCCACTTTGGAAGGAGACCGCAACAGGAAGGAGCTGCGACAGCCCCGATTCACGAAAGCCATTCACTTGTATGTTGTCTTTCAAGATGGCGAAAGTGCGAGGTGAAGGTTCGAAAGAAAATACTTTGCCGACGCCCTGCAAACAGCGAAGCGCATACAGACTATAGAGTCCGATGTGGGCACCTACATCGACGACAGTCATTCCTGGCTTCACCATTTCCCGAAACACTTTCACCATGCCAGGTTCGGGCACGCCGCGTAATGCATAGTAGGCGGCAAGGCGCCATTCATCGGCTGGAATGCCTAGAATGAAGCCGTCCACCTCCGTAGCAACAATGTTATCCCCGGCTAAGAAGACAGGAGGCCGCTGAGCCGTTACAAGATCGTCAATCCTCGCTTCAATTTGATCCAGACGATGATTCATCGGTTCCATCTGTTCGTCTTGGTATTTGCGATGCTCCGCATCGCTTCCGGGAACGGCTTCTGTCACCTGAAGCTGGTTTGCGTTCGAGCCCAGGATGTAGCGATCCAGTTTCTTTGAGATTGTGACCAGCGCACTATCCAGCTTGGCCGACTGGCGATTCGCCTGGGCAACCATTTCCGCAGCAGCATAATCGAGTTTTAACTCGATCCTTTCAATCCGCAACGCCCGCAACGTAAACTCTTGTAACGGCAACAAACGTCTGAAGACCCACATCTTCAAATTGTTTAGCCAACTGGATTGCGTCGCATTGCTCTTCGTAAGATTCGTGCTAATTCTATTTTTCAAAAGAGCCTCTTCAGACTGAGTAAGTTGCCGTAACATTGCTACACGGGAATATCCATCGCGAACGCGGACAGAATAATGCGAAAGGCCCCCCGGGTCAGCTTCACGGTGCAAAATTCGTCGATAAGCTTCGGTTACAAACTCAACGTCACCGGTGATGCACAGTAGATCTGAGAAATCGGATTTTTGATCTGTGGACTTTTTGAAGTTCTCCAAGCCATCAATCATACGGCGTTTGAAAATGCTAGCGGTGAAATCCAAAATTAATTCCTAAATCCGATTCTAGCGTAATCGAGTTACTATCTCAGGAAATGGAGAATGTTACGGGACCAACCGAGCACCCACTGCCTGCCAGCGGCTGGTCTTGTAAAGCCACGCCCATCGAAACGGCTGAGCCATTGTTGTTCAAAGCTGCGTGCATGAAAACCACTGGAGTCAGGGAAAGCTGCATGTCGGTGCCGCTGATACTCGGCTTGGATCTGTGTCCAGTCAACCAGACGCAGACCTTGAGGCAGTTGGCCGACTTCATGCCGGAGTTTGGCTGTTGCCGGCAAGGTTAGGATTAGGCACAATACTGCGCAGAGGGGGTTTGCGTTCATGGCATTGGAATTGTACCAGGAACGATTGTGAAAGAGAACGGCATTAGAACGATACCCTGGCACCTAACTGGACATTGCGCGGGCCGTTGCCTTGGCCGGTGATTCTGCCGAAATCAGGACTATTTTGGGATGTATTGGGTCCACCGAACACAACACGGTTGAAGGCGTTGGAAGCGGATGCGCGAATTTCCAGGTTGATCTTTTCACGAAGGGCAAAGTTCTTGAGCACGGCCAGATCTTCATTCACTGACCAAGGGCTGCGCAGGTACGACATTTGCCGCGGTGTATCTCCATAAGACATGTTTGCGGGGAGGACGAATGCCGCAGGATTCAAATAAGGAATCCGTCCCAAAGCACTGGTGCCAATGTTATCGTGGCTCCAGGTCCAAGCTGGATTGATCAACGGAATTTGTCCAGTGGAAACTCCTACTGCAAAATTGCATCGCTGACTTTGACCCGCACCGAACAAATTCTGACTGCAACTGACAGCCAACGGACTGCCCGATACATAGGTGTGCAATGCCGAAACTTTCCAGTTCCCCAATATCGCTTGGGCCACCCCTGGCATGTTGCTGAGGAATTTGCGGCCATGCCCAATGGGTAAATCGTAAATGTAACTGATGCGAAGATTATGCGGGGTATCCTGACTGGCCACAGCTTTATCCAAACGTCGGTTGTACTGGTTCTGCACTTGTCCCAAGCTGGTACGGTTGGCATCTTCCCCATTCGACGTGGAGATCAACTTGGCAAATGTGTAGGACACCAGCATGAAAAGACCTTTCGAAAAACGATGGTCGTAACTTGCTTCCAGCGCATGGAAAGTAGAATGGCCATCGTTCTGGCCGCCCGCATCGCTACCAACTCCCGAATATTGCGGGAAGGGTCGCAGTGCTTGTTGCAATTGCAGATTTGTAGGATAGCTGGGATACGGTAACTTGAATCCGGCAGCGACAACAATAGGATTACTGATCACCGAACTGATGGTGTTGCCCAACAGACTTCCGTAAATGCCCCAATATTTGGGATCCAGCTGATTTTGCGCTTGCTGTCTGGAAAGTAACTTCACACCGACGACGCCATGGTAGGTAAGGCGCAGCAAGGAACTGGCGGTGATGGTCCTTTCCAAAGTGAACTGCCAATCCCCAAAATAAGGAGCGCGACCAGCCTGGGGATTATAGAAGAACGGACTTTGCTGCAAAAGGTTTGCCGTCAACGTTTGCGGATCAGCGATTGGCGGCGTCAGATTCTTGATTTGCGTGGAGAAGCCCTGAAGCCCGTTTTTTACCTGATACGAAATCCCGTTGGAAAGAAAGTTTCCAGTAGCGCTAAACGTTCCACCAAAGCCCTGAATGCCGTTATCCGCATTCCCATCTTCGCGCGAAGGCTGATAGAAAATGGAGCCTCCGGAACGAATCAAAGTCTTGGAATTCAATTGGTACGCAATGCCCAGCCGTGGGCCAAAAGCATTCTTTCTGGTTTCGCCGAAACGGTCCGGCTGACCACCGACGTTGGCATACACCATCGCCCCAGGGATTCCGCCGAATGCCGTGGCTGGGCAGGTTGGACAGAAATTGCTGTTGTGGCCATTGCGTTCTTTCTTGGGAATTGGAAGCTCGTAGCGCAGCCCAATGTTCAAGGTAAGTTTGCGGGTCACTTTGAAATCGTCCTGCGCGTACCAGGCATAGTATGGCCACTGGAAGGCGGTGTCGTCAGGATATCGAAAACTGCCGCCGCTAGCCGTACCCAACAAGAACGAAGCAAAATCATTTCCACTATTCGCCACGCTCTGGTTGCCAGTACCGGCACCACTAAAACTTACGTTGCCCCAGGTGTTGTTGTTGGATATTCGTCGGTAAATACCCGATAGATACTCCATGCCAAACTTCACGCTATGGCTGCCATGGATCCAAGCAATTTGTTCCTTAACATTGGTGGTGCGTTGCCTGGATTCGGTAAAGACGCTGTTGCCCCAGGTGGCCCCACCTGCACCATAAACAGTAGACACTCCAGGGATCAATGGATTGGGATTGCCCTTCAAGAAAATCTGATTGGCAATGCTCGCCGGGTAAGTATTCACATAGTCCGGAGCTTCGGTGACATGTCGATAGTTGAAGCCCACGGTAAAGTGATTCAGTAAGTTCGGTGTAATTACGTAATCATCGTTGAAACGGTGATACTCCGTCAGCGATTCCGAAGGGAATCCATTTCCGGGGAGACCTTCAAACTGATTAATGCTCGGCGTTGCAGGGCTCAAGAAGTGGCTGAAAAGATAATTGGCTCGATGCTTTTCACTAAACACATAATCGCCTTTAATTGAAGGCAGCACTGATCTGGATGTGGAATAGGAGCGTGACCGGTAGTTTGCGGTGAGCTTGGATGGATCATCTGGATGCGGCAACATTGCCAGAAGAATCTTCGCTGTTGCATCAATGCGGCTGGCACAAATTACATCCAAAACACCGTTGCATTGCATGCGTGGACGATCCACGGAATTGGGAATGATGTTGCCGTTGGTATCAAATGGATCGTATAGGGGAATCGTTTTGCCGGACGAATCAATGTTGCGTCGGAAGTCGCCATTGCGGAACTCATCAAGCGGAGCATTGATCAGCCCTGTCGATTGCCCATTGCGCGTGGAGGCTCTTTCATAAGCGAAAAAGAAGAAGGCCTTGTTGCGGCCATCAAATAACTTGGGGATAAAAATGGGTCCGCCGAAACTTCCGCCAGGGTTCCATTGCCTGACGATGGGACGCTTTGATGGAGCAATAGTGAATCCCCGTGCATTGAAAACTTCGTTGCGATTAAAAACAAATGCGCTGCCGTGAACCTGATTCGTTCCGGACTTGGTCACCCAATTGATCACGCCGTTGGAGGTGCGCCCATATTCGGCTGAAAACGATGAGCTCTGCACTTTGAACTCTTCCATTCCTTCTACGCTGACGCCATTCATTGCCGGATCATTGCGCCGTTCGCTCTGCGATTCGGCACCGTCCAGTTGCTCACTTTGACCATCCAGTAAACCGCCGCCAATCCTTGGGTTATTCGCAGGTCCAATCACACCTGGGGTGAGGATCACGAATGCTAAATTCGAACGAAGTCCACCACTGATAAATAAAGGAAGATCTTTGATGGCGTTCTTGGGAATCACTTTTCCAAGATTAGTGCCTTGCGCATCCAGCAGCGGGGCGGCTGCGGTAACCTCAACGGTTTGCTCCAGCGAACCAACGGTCAGCACAACATCAACACTGGTCACGGTGGCCACTTGAACTTGAACTCCGGTGGCTTCTGCCTTTCGGAACCCGGCTTTTTCGGTTGTTACTCTGTAGCTGCCAGAAGGGAGATACAGAACGCTGTAGCCGCCATCTGCGGCTGTTTGGACGGTCTGCTTCAGACCCGTGTCGACATTCTTGACGCTGACGGTAGCGCCTGGAACAATGCCACCAGTACTGTCCGATACGAACCCACGAATGGTCCCTCGATCTTGGGCAATCAGTGGGACGGAAAGAACCAAGCAAGCTACATACGCGGTAACCAAGCTTTTGTGAAACATAATCAGAAACTCCTTAATTCAGAACCCTACTGTGGCTGAATCGTATCACAATGCATTGGAGGGTTTCGGCAACTCTAACGGGACAAATAAACTACGGTGCTAGCGTTCTGAACACGGCGCTGTGATATATTCTAGCTCCAACTATGCGTTTGATTACTCTTCTCATTTTTCTGCTAGCTCCGTCTTTATGTCACGCCCAAACTCTGAGTAAGGGCGCAGTAGTCAACGGCATTGAAAGGCTGTTGTATATTTCCACCAAGACCGGTGTGAGCATCTACGATATTAACGACGGTCACAAATTCCTACGTAAGTTCGACGTGCCGGATACGGCGGAATACAAAGGAATATCGGCGTCCGTTTCGCTGGGGAAACTTTATCTGACGTCCAACCTGAAAGATGAGCTTTTGTGCATTGACCTGGCTTCTGAAACAATCGACTGGCGTCGTCATTACGATGGCGGCTATGCCGATAGTCAGGCAATCACTCCCGACGGTAAAACTCTATATGTTCCCATGCGCGATAGCGATAGTTGGTGGGTGATTGACGCTGTCAATGGAGACGTCAAGACCAAAATTAAAACAGAACATGGGCAGAATTATACAGATCATCCAATCGGTGGGGTTGGGCCGCACAACACGTGGATGAACCCTTCCGGAAGCCGCGTTTATATGTCTAGCCTTACCGTGCCATGGATCTTTGTGGCCGATACCAAAACTAATCAGGTGATTGGTAAAGTGGGGCCTTTTGGAAAAGGCATTCGACCATTCGTTGTGAGTGATGACGAAAAGTATGTATATGCGAATGTAGATTGGCTGCTTGGTTTTGAAGTGGCCCAAGGCAAGACTGGCAAAGGATATGGAGGCAAGGTACTTCACCGGGTGGAATGGAAGACGCCTGCTGAACGCGTTGCGCAACTTCCCAATCTGCCTCCGCGCAAGCCCCATAGCACCATGAGCCATGGTTTAAACCTCCGCCCTGATCAAAAGGAAATTTGGTTTGTGGACGGTGTTTACGGCTATGTCTACGCTTTTGACGTTTCCCAACTTCCGCCAAAACATGTGGCCGATATGCCGATTTTCAAGAATCCAAAGGAGACCCCTAAACCCGGTTGGGTCTCCTTCAGTCTGGATGGTAAGTATGCCTACCCCGATGGAGGCGTTGTCTACGATGCCTTCACGCACAAAGTAATCACTTACATTCCAACGAGTGAGAAGATGATCGAAATCCAATTCAGAAACGGCAAGCCGATCCAGGCAGGCCACCGATAAAAGGAGCTCAACAATGTATATTCACTCGTCGAAACTATTCTTACCGTTCTTCCTAACGATCTCTCTGTATGCCCAATTCGAACAAGGCTCCATTGTGGGAACAGTTACCGACCCTCAACAAGCTCCCATTGCGAATGCCAGCGTTCAGATCCGCAGTAAGTCGACAAACGTTTCCCGTGAAGTTTCCACTTCTGGCGGTGGCGAATACAATTCACTTCCATTGACCCCCGGTGCCTACGTCGTCACCATACACCAACCAGGATTCAAGGAACGGTCTATCGAAGTAAACGTCGGCGTGAGCCAACGCGTGCAACTGGACTTCGCACTGGAACTTGGATCGGTGATTGGCAAAGTGGTTGTTGAAGGGCATCCTGCGGCCATTGAAACAGAATCTTCAGACTTGGGCCAAGTGAAACAGGCCCGGGAAATTGTTGACCTTCCATTGAATACACGCAACTTCACTCAACTGGTTCAACTCGCCCCAGGTGTGCTTACCGGCGTAGGCGGTGCATCGGGAGTGCTGGGATACACCAGTGGACGTGGCACAAACGGCGCGGTGATTAATGGTGCGCCGGTGGAAGACGTGACCTACCTGATTGATGGCATCAACAGTGTGGACACCGATGCGGGGGTGCTGATATTTTTTCCACCTGTCGATTCCATTTACGAGTTCCGCGTTCAAACCAGCTCCGCCCCGGCTGCCTACGGAGGTGGGCAAGGAATTATTAACGTCACTTACAAATCTGGCAGCAATGATTACCACGCCACTGCTTATGAATTCCTGCGCAACGCCCGCTTTGATGCAAAGAATTTCTTTGATTCAGCCAAAGATCCCATCCCCCCATTCAAACTGAACCAATTCGGCTTCAACCTCAACGGACCCATCCAAATCCCAAAACTTTTCAACGGCAAAGACCGCCTGTTCTTCTTCTTCGATTACGAAGGAAAGCGCGTTCGTCAGGCGCAGACATTTATCAGCTCTGTGCCCATTGCTCCGTTTCGAACGGGTGATTTTTCGGCTCTCAAAACCATTTTGGTAGACCCCCGTGCGACGCCGCGCATCCCACTGCCGGGCAATATTCTCCCGGTGAGTGCCATTAACCCCACCTCCTTGAAAATGGTGAAACTATATCCCGATGCCAACCTTGCCGGTCAAATTACGAACTTCCTTTACAACCCGGTGCAAACTGTTGCTGTTGATCAAGCCGATGTCCGCATTGACTACCGCACAGACAAATCCACCATTTTTGGCCGCTATTCGTGGGAGGATTCTGATGCCTTTAATCCGGGCAATCTTCCCGAACCAGCTATTGGCGCAGGTCCAGGGCGACCCGGTCAGGTGGTGGTTCCAAGCAAGCAGATAGTGTTGGGCTATGGCCGCACTGTGAACGCGCACACCTACTATGAATTCCGCGTCGGCTATGCACGCATGCGGCAAGGAATCTACGATTCAGGCACAAAATACGGCAATATTGCTGAAACACTTGGTATCCGCAATGCCAATGGAGGAGGTGCTGCGCCCGGTCTTACGACGACCAACATCACCGGCATGACCGGCCTTGGCGACGGTGCGGGCAGCTTGCTCAAGGTGAACAATAACTGGGAAGTGGACAATGCTTTTAGTTGGGTTCGCAATCGGCATGAATTGAAGTTTGGTTTTGATTGGATGTCTCGCCGCTTTGCATTTTTCTCACCTGGCGCACCAACTGGCCAATATACCTTTTCCGGCGTGTATTCAAATTTCGGGCTTAGCGATTTTCTTTACGGCAATCCCATTAGCTCGCGCCTTGACGTCTCCAGCTTCTTCAACCTGCATCGCTTCTACGCCAGTTGGTTTGTCCAGGACAACTGGCGAGTCACCTCGAAACTGTCGGTGAACATGGGTTTGCGCAACGATAGCATCACGCCGTGGAAAGAGCGGCATGATCGTCTGGCCGGATTCGTTCCAGAAAACGGGGGTAATCTTATCCCTGTTGGCACCGCTCCATTCACTGGACGTTCTGTTTTAGCGGGTCGACCCTGGCAGTTTGGCCCACGCCTTGGCTTCGCCTATACGGTCACGCCGAAGACGGTGATTCGCGCTGGTGGCGGCGTTTTCTATAGTTTCAAAAGCGTCACATCCGGGAATTCATTGGCCAAAAATGCTCCGTTTTCAGGAACACTGATTACCACCAACGACGCCAATAATTTCGCCGCAGCTAAATCTATCTCCGATGGTTTCCCTGCTGCCCGACCGGAGCTATGGCCTGTGGCAGGAACGGGATTTTATTATTGGCCGCAGGATAGCAAGACTTCCACTATGTATGAATGGAACTTCAACTTGCAACGTGAACTACCTGGAAAACTGGTGCTGACGGTGGCTTATGTGGGCGGCAAGGGAACGTATGTGGACTTAGTGGGACTGAACATCAACCAAGCTACGCCGGGGCCAGGAGCAGTGGTTACTCGTCGACCTTACCCGAATCTTAGTGACGCAATTGGTGTGGTGCCGTGGGGCAACAGCAACTACAATTCGCTGCAAACTTCCTTTGACCGTCGGATAGGTGCCATCAAGTTAACTGGTGCGTGGACCTGGGCACATTCCATTGACGATACAAGTGGCGAATCCAGCAATAGTCCCATACAAAACAGTCGCAACCTGAAAGCACAACGAGGCAGTTCTACGTTCGACGTGCGCCACAAATTGGCAATGAGTGGCACTTATGAAATCCCGGTGGGCAAGGGTAAGCGCTTTATGAACTCTGCCCCAAAGGCTGCGGAATGGGTGGTTGGCGGATGGCAAGTGAACAACATTCTTACGCTGCAATCCGGCCTACCTTTTACCTTGGTCATGCAGACCAGTAATTTGAATACCGGAACGGGATCGCAATTTCCAAATCGGATAGGGTCAGGCGTATTGCCATCGTCGGAGCAGACAATCAACCGTTGGTTCGATGTATCGGCATTCGCTGCCCCTCAGCAATTCACGTTCGGCAACGCTGGCAGAAATATTCTTTACGGCCCTGGCACAAAACAACTGGACCTTTCCCTGTTCAAGAAATTTCCTATCTCAGAAAAACGTCGCGCGGAAATACGGGCTGAGGCGTTTAACATCACAAACACGCCGCAGTTCAACAACCCCAGCAACAGCATCGGCTTTGCTGGTGCTGCGAAGATCACTAGCGCTGGAAGCCCTACGGTGTATCAGCGAACATCGCGCCAAATTCAATTAGCGCTTAAACTATATTTCTGACCTATTTTAATTGGCTGTTGGAGAAAACTATGGTGAGTCGAATTGGAATGTTTGTTGGTTGCCTGCTTTGCATTGGTGTTGCCAATGGGGAAGGCATTCATTGCGATCTGAGTGGGTACAAGGCGATGGATGGCCTGAAGGCACAACAGCGTGGTGATGTTCTGGAAGTGAACTGGCAGGGCGAACGCAAAGAAAGTCTTCGGGCGATCTTTGCAGTGGTCGAAGGGCAGCCGATGGTGCAGGAGCTGGCCGCAAAAAAGCCTGGAGGAAAGTGGATCGTACTGGGCCAGAAGTTGACTCCAGAATTCGAGGTGACCAGCGGCGTCCGCAGACTTTCTGAGCAACAGATGGCCCCTATGCGCGAGTTAGGAATTCAGTTAACACCAGAAGTCATGGAGAAAGAAAAATGGAATGCTTTCTGGGACGCACCATTGATGGTCCCTGGCCGCAAGGGCACCAATGTTGACCTTCCTCGTAAACCGGAAGAAATTCGTAAGTCGTGGGCGAAGTTTAGCGCGACCAGTTGCCAGGTGAAGACCGATGGTGCCCGGCTGGAAGTCCTGTTCCCTGGCTTGGAAGTGGGTGTCTTTTCTGGTGCGCTTCAATACACCGTATATCGCGGTACGAATTTGCTGCGGCAGGAAGTAATCGGCAAAACAAATGAACCCTCGGTTGCGTACAAATACGTCGGGGGGCTGAAAGGATTTGCGACGGGCGATAACACTCGCGTAGTCTGGCGCGATACAGCGCGCGGCTGGCAACAGTACGAATTTGGTGGTCCGGTAAATCAGCAACCAGTGGGGATGGTGGCCCGCAATCGACTGGGCATTATGGAAAGGAACGGCGGTTCGTTGGGCGTTTATGCCACCTTCACACAAGTTCTTTTGGTCCAGGGAAATTGAAACCAACTTGGGCTATGTTTACTACCGGAAAGATAGCGGTGAAAGTTTTGCGATTGGTGTGCGTCAGCCAGACAAGGAAGTGGGCGCAAAGCCCTGGGGAATTTCGGATGAAGTTTGGACCAAGCGGGTAGCGGAATCGCGCGGTCACTTGAATAACTTCGCTTTATATAACGCACCTCCAGGAACTCTGCAGCGGATGCCTATCTACTTTTACCTGAGCCCTGCGGACAGCAAAACAACGCAACAACAAGTAATGGCCTTCACGCATGATGACGTGTATAAGCCCATACCCGGCTTCAAGGTGATGGTCAGCCATTTCCATTTTCATTTCAATGAGCAGATCACCGATACAAAAAACATAGACGCCCAACCTACCTGGCTACCCGTGTTTCGCGACCTGGGCATCAACATTGCCATCCTCGCTGACTTCCATGGCGACTCGCACCCTAGCGACACGGGCAAGCTGCGGTTGGATGAGCAGCAGGTTTATTTCGATGGCTGCCAACGTTTTTCTGACAAAGATTTTCTGTTGATCCCTGGCGAAGAGCCAGACGCGAATTTCGGCGGGCACTATCTTTTCCTGTTTCCCAAGCCGCTGTTCTTTACTCATTTGAAACGCCCTGAACTTACCCCAGCGGCACAACCGTTCATGGAAACGCTAGCGCCGTATGGCAAGGTTTATCACACGAGCACGGCTGCGACTGAGCTTGATTTACTGAATCAGGAGAAGGGTTTGGTTTGGCAGACGCACCCAAGGACGAAAGGTTCGACAGGCTATCCCGACGCCACTCGGACGCGCGATTTTTTTAAGAGTGATCGGTTCCTGGGTGGGTCGTTCCAGTCACTGCCGGTGGATCTCTCGCAAAAGCGAATTTGCGAGGAGCGCTGCCTGGGCCTGTTGGATGACATGAACAACTGGGCTGGTCCGAAATACATGATCGCCGAAGGGGACACATATATGAAGTATCCCGACGACGAAACCTATCCGCAGTTAGACGTGAATTACGTGAAGATGGACAAGGTTCCGAAGCTCGACAACGGCTGGACGCCAGTAGTGGACGCGTTGCGTGCGGGAGACTATTTTGTAACTAGCGGCGAAGTTGTATTTCGCAACTGGGCAATTGAAGGCACTGGCGCGAAGAGTGTTTATTCTGCAGAGGTGGAATGGACATTCCCGCCTGAGTTTGCGGAGTTGGTTTGGAGTGATGGAATCAAAGTAGACCGGCAGTTGATCAGCTTGACAGATAAAGGTCCGTTCCTGACCCATAAGTTCCGTGTACCGTTCGATGCGGTGGGCAAGAAATGGGTCCGTTTCGCGGTGTGGGATTCCGCAGGAAATGGAGCCTTTACACAGCCTGTTCATTTGAAGTAGGGGACGTTTACTAAAGATACTGATTAGCTGTCAGGCATTCACCAACGCCAGTTTCCGTTTCTTCGCTAGAAGTGGTTTGTCGACTTCTTCAGAAATACCGGCAAGGATGACGGGTGGTCGGTCAGGGAATTCGGCGATCAAGGACAGGCGGCCACCCATCGCTTCCACTGATTTGCGAAGGGTAGAAAGTAACAGGTCGCTGCGTTTTTCAAGACGGGAGACGCCGTCCTGGCTGATGCCCAGTTTCTTCGCGACGCGGCTCTGAGTGAGCTTTCGAGCACGACGAAGTTGTTGCAGCGTCATCTCCTCGGCCATTAGTTTGGCGACTTCTGCTTCTATTTTTTGTAGCCTTAATGGGCTCAATCCATTCATTTTGTCTCGTAATGTAATAGGCATAGACTAACTCCTTTTCGTCAAATGAGAAAGATGAGAAACAAACCGCTCATCGGCCCTCGCTAAAAGTTGACGATAAAAACGATCCTGTGATCCACCCGATTTGTCCCCAGCCACAAGAAAAATGGCTCTTCGCTTCGGGTCAAAGGCGAAGGCGACTCGCCACACGCCGTCTGAGGCATCAAACCGCAATTCTTTCATGTTCTTGAAGCGTGAACCGTGAAGTGTGCCAACATGAGGCCGCTCCATAAACGGACCCAGCTTTTCCAGAAGCGAAGCATAGATTCTAATGGAATCTTGAACTTCTTCGGAAAGTTCTTCAAACTCCTGATCAAAGTCTGGATGGAATTCAACGACCCATGTCACTTCTAGATTATGTCTTAAAAGGATTATGTTGTCAACAACATTATTTCAGTATGTAGTTGCTCACCGATGTGGGGCAGGCATTCCGTGCACGTTGCCTGAGCGCCTTGTTGTCACCGGCTGTGATTCAACAGCATTCGATTTCAACACCTAATCGTTGAACCCTTTGGCTGAAGTTCGTAGTATCCTTGCGAGTGTGGAATTCCGACCGCTTCTTACGTTGTCAGGCACCTCAATCGCCTATGGACAACATGTTGTAGTGCACCCAGTTTCCCTAACCCTAAATCCTGGTGAGTGTCTTGGCCTGGCTGGGGAATCAGGATGTGGCAAGACAACCCTACTGAAGGCTATCGGTGACTTACTCCATAATTCCGCAACGCGTAGCGGCGGCCACATAATGATCCACGGTAGGGTCGGATTTATTCCCCAAGATTTATTACCAAACCTTTCTCCGTATTTGCGAATTTCTAGTCAAATGGATTCACCAGAGTCAACCCGCTTGTTGTCTGCAGTAGGCCTGGATACCTTGCGGCAAAATGCCTATCCGCACCAACTCAGCGGAGGGGAAAGGCAGCGGGCATTGATTGCGCAAGCCTTGGCTGGTAAGCCGAACCTGATTCTTGCCGATGAACCAACGGCGAATCTGGACCCTGCGACGGAAGAACTTGTGTTGAACTTGCTGAGTCGCTACGTGCGCGAAACAGGGGCGGGCATGTTGATTGCGTCACACCGCGAACGTGTATTTCATCGACTGGGTTGCACCGTTCACCGGATGACTCCGATCCAGCCCGTTCAATTTTCCGCCAAATCATTTAACGGTAAGTCTGAACTTCGAGCCGAAGTGTGTTCAATATCTAAAACCTACTTCTCGCGTGATTGGTTGCTCCGCAATCAGCCCCATCTGAAAGCTCTGGACAACATTTCACTTTCCATTTGGAAAGGGGAAACGGTGGCTTTGACTGGCTCTTCCGGTGCTGGCAAGAGTACGCTTGCACGTTGCGTTGCTGGTCGCGAAACTTGGGACTCGGGTTCCATCCGTTTGTGCGATGGGCCAGCGAAGGCGCGATCGGTCCAGTTGGTTAGCCAAGAACCATCCCAGAGCCTCAACCCTCGCCTGACGCTGCAAGAGTGCTTTCAAGAAGCAACCAACTTAAATGGCGCAGAATTACTAGAAGAAATGCGCTTGCCGTCATCGTGGATCACTCGTCGGACAGCCGAGCTGAGCGAAGGACAGCGTGCCCGTGTAGCGATAGCCAGAAGTGCTGCTGCACTGGATGGCGGTTTGCTCATTCTCGATGAATCCCTTACCGGATTGGACCAGGCCACTCGAACTCACGTGCTTTCGTATCTATCCAATCTTCAGCAAAAGACGGGTCTTTCCTGCTTGTTGATTACCCATGATTCCGAAGTGGCAGAACAAGCTGCATCACGCATCATTCTGATGCAAAACGGATCGATAGCAGCATGAGTTACTTCCTTCGCCGGTTACTGGCAAACCTGTGGCAGGTGGCAGCAGTATCGGTGATCTCATTT
>JAYWBH010000731.1:0-3212 GCA_043781815.1 Bryobacterales bacterium
TGGCGATAGTTGCCCACCACGTAATTGGCCAGCGAGTATTGGCTGCGCAGCCCGAACAGGAAGTCGGCCAGCGAGTAACTGCTATTGTCCGCAGGCACACTGCATCCCGTGGCAAGGCCTAATTGCGGACACGTCGGCCGACTGAAGAGGCCAGCATAGGCGTCGCGGCCATACAGCGGGTTGATGTCGTTCACTTCCGTGTTAATCGTTTGGAACTCGTAACCGGCCTTCAACGTTTGGCGCCCCATGAGTCGCGACACGTTCAGTTTGTAATCGTAGTTAGTGGGGTTCTGGAACTGCGGATTGGTTGCCTGTCGGCCTAACTGGCTTAGTCCGGTGATTGTGGTGGCTGTCAATCCGCCAGAAAGCTCTGGCGTGGTGGGCAGTCCAGTGATCCCATACAGCGCCTCCATGCTAAGGCCTCCGCTCAAGGGAGGAAACTTTCCGGCCCGCGTCCGGCTCACGCCGAAGCGCCCTTCAATGACAGTCTTTGAGCTCAGCGCCCAAGTGTAACCAGCGCCTAGTTGCTGGTTCAGTACGCGTGTGAAGCCGTTGCTATTGCCACCCGAAAGTCCAGGAATATCGGGCTGAGTAAAGATGTTCGACTTACGCTGGCTCCACCGTAGGAAGCCCGACATCTTCTGGTTAATCTGGCCATCGATCTTGGCGTCGTACTTGTCATTGAAATTGCGATTCGGAGTAAGTTGTTGGTAGTTATTCGAGCGAGTCGCGGCCCCGCCTGTATTCGGAGCGGGCAGATCGCTTAGCACCTTGCGGGCAAACGAAGTTACCGCCGTAGTTGGGATCGGCGTGCCGGCCTGATACACAGCGCCCGTCTGCGGATTCACCACCGTCACCGGCAATGTTAGCCTCAAGTCATTCGGCGAAGGAAGGCTCGAAAAGTTCAACGTCTTGTCAATGCGGCGAAAGCCTTCGTAGTCTCCAAAGAAGAAGAGACGGTTGGGGATCAGCCGTCCGCCAATCGTGGTACCAAACTGATTCTGCTGCAGCACCGGCTTCTTGAATGTGGCCGGACGGGCTCCAAAGATATAACCGATGGCGTTCAAATCGGTGTTGCGCAGAAACTCATATGCCGTGCCGTGGAAAGCGTTGGTGCCGCTCTTCATGGCTACGTCAATGGTGCCGCCACCGGAACGCCCGTACTCGGCACTGTAGTTATTGGTGATCACTTTAAACTCGGCGATGGAGTCCGGTGCCGGTTGTGCCACTTGGTTAGCAAAGCCCTGGTTGCTGGTGCCATAAGCGTTGTTATCAATGCCGTCCATCAGAAAGTTATTGTAAGTGCTGCGCAAGCCGTTGACGGAGAATGCGCCTTCGCGCGGCGTTCCGGAGTAGGCCAGAGGGGTCCGAAGCACGCCCGGTGAAAGCAAAGCTAAGTCTGAGAAAGCCCGACCATTCAGCGGAATTTCAATAATCTGTGTCGCGCGAATCACTTGTCCACGATCACTCGAATCGGTCTGTAAGAGCGTGGCTACATCGGTCACTTCCACGGATTCGTTGACGGAGCCGACTTGCAATACCAGATCCACTCGCTGCCGGGCATTGACGCTGATAGCGATGTTCTTCGCAAGGGCCCGGGAGAACCCCTGGGCCTCGGCGGCTATTTGATAGGTGCCAATCTTGACGTTGGTAAAGGTAAAGCTGCCATCCTCACCGGTCTCTGTCTTCACGGCGATACCAGTGTCCTGATTGGTTAGAGTGACAATGGATCTGACTACTGCGGCAGCCGTCGCATCGCGGATGGTACCCAGCACCTCCGCACTATCGAACTGCGCAAAGCAGACGTTGCTGAGCACGAGAAGCAAAATGATACGGGGTAAAATTATCATGACTGAGGGTAGCTTGGTTGGGGGATGAACGCAATGGGTGAGCGGCGGAAAGTCTGCGAAGTCTCCATAGCAATTGCCACGGCAGCATGCACGGAATAAAATTGTTATCAGATCGGCAACTCCCACGGTATTGCTGGGTCAGTGGCGAGTTGTGGGGAAGTTTCCGGAAGTCTTCCCGGACCGAAGAACTTGCAGCGGCAAACAAAATTATCCCAAGTTCCCCGGCGTCAAAAACCACGCAAGGCCACTTGGGATAAGTTTCGAACTTAGCAAATTGAATTCGCTGTTAGCCACTACAGAGCATTTGATTCACAAATATAACGGTCATGACCCCAGGTTGAGAAGCATTCCAAGTGAACGTTACCGGGAACCCACTAGTGGTCCCATTTAAAGTGGTTGCTATGACGACAGAACAACCGAAAGGAAAGGGGGGATTTAATGGGGGCGGCTGGTTTGTGTCGTTCACATTTTCACTGATGATGTAGTTACCAGCCACAAGCTGGGGAACGGTAATTTGACCCGTGCTATCGGTTACAAACTGGTTCGTGACGCCATTGGGGTCGGTAACAGTGAAGATCCAACCAGGGAATGGTGACAGGTTCACACCGTCGTTCAACACTTTTTTAAGTACCAAGCTAAATACTGCAGCAGCACCGGGCTGCGCCTTGAAATTGTCAGTTTTAGATTGAGAACTTAGAAAGCCATGAAAACAACCAGTGCTGCAAGGATTATCCACATTCGACGGACTGCCGACATAGCTGGCAACTGGCGTTGCCCAAACTTTGTAAACATTACCAACGTTGGGCGTGTTTAAGTAGTCGTTTGAACAAGTAGTGTTGGCCAGGCTGATTGTGATTGCGCCTTGCGCGCCGTGATCCTGATCAATGCCCGTTGCATGAGCCGGACCGCCAAAGCCTGTATAGGCAGTGATCAACCCGCCTGAAACGCGGAATCTGCGGTTGGAAACGGGATCGGTGCTTAGCAATTGAACGCCGCTGGGATCTGTGACTTGGAAGAAATAATCGCCGTCTGGAAGGCCAGCGGCTCTGGCGGGTGCGTGTGGGCCAGGGCCACCATCAAGGTACACTGCACATTTTGAATCAAATAGATTTGAGTTAACCGTGCTTCCTGTAGCTGTTGTAGTAAAGATCGCACCGGAAACACCGGCACCTTGGGCAGTAGCAGCCAATAGAACAAAACAAATACCACTAATTAAATTTGTTTGGATTGAGAAGTTTCTAATTGTCATATCTCCATAGTATAGGACTTCATGACCTTCAAGTGGACGAGCCGTCAGATGCATTGGGGAAGTTGACGGCCGCCGCCTTGCCAAGCCACCAATTATTAGCGCTATGAGTAGCA
>JAYWBH010000732.1:0-3203 GCA_043781815.1 Bryobacterales bacterium
TCGCCCCAGCCGACTTTCCACAAGCTGATGTTACTCCGGGACAGCGAGTTACTCTGGAATCGTTACATAAGTCATGCCGACTCTGGCTCGGCGTGTAACGTGTTTCCTCATAATTCTGGCCGCTAAACGTGGAAACACGCGGGCTGTCCCCATGTTCCGACGTGCCGATGAACTCAACGGATGTGGTGCGGGCGGCGAGTGAGGCCGGTCACTCGTCGCGCACAATGCAACGGGCCAGTCAAGCAGTCGGTATTCGTCGCAAAAAGCAAGCAATGAATGGTGGCTGGTACTGGGAACTCCCGCCGAAGATTGCCAAGTTAACGAGTTGGCATCCTTCGCTGAAGTTGGCATTCTTCGGCGGCCAAGAACGCCAGGAGCTCAGTTATAATGAGAACAAATATGCGTCTCGCTTTCCTCTGTACTTTAACTTTGGGCACGTTATTAGCCCAGCAACCAGCAGCGTCTTCCGGATCGCCTACCCCCGGCGAAATAGCGAAAAGTTACCTCGCTCTGGAAATGTATGATGCGGCCCAACAGACACTCGATGATGCACTTGCAGCAAACAACTTGGACCCAGCCATTCATTACTATTTCGCGGAGTTATGGTTTGCGCGCAAGAACTGGGGAAAGGCGCGCGAAGAATTCCGTATAGCCCGTAATCTTAGCGCGGAGGCATGGCCAGCCACAGGGCGTTTGGCAGCGGCCAATGCGTTGCTTTACGACGCTACCAAGCAGCGGGACTATCGGATAGAAGCCGCTCACTCTGCGCGGATCTTCTTGCAACGGGCGGATTCAATTCCAACTACTATCGATGGCGACAAGATGTTCAAGAAATGGGATTCATTTGTTGACGCTGGCGCCGTGACAGGCTTGGTGACCCAGGTACGTGAAATTCAAACTGCTCTGCAGAACCTTTCCGGTAGTTGGGCCACTCCTGGAGGTGAAGTGTATCCCTTTTCGGAAACCGGTAGTAGCATCGCCATCGGAAACATTATGGGGAGTAACCCCATAATCTTTGGCAACTTGCAAAGGTCCGGCATAGGCATTTTTGACGGGCAGTTAATCATCACCGTTGGCCGCACCCAAATGCATTGCGGCCTTCAATTGGCCCTCACTCAATCCGAAGACTTCATGATGCTTACTGGAACCGCCCGCATGCTGAAAAGATCAGATAGGGCATGCCTTAGATTGCTGACCAAAGAGGCAAAGAATGGTGCAGCGTTCCCATACACCCTCTTCCGCCAGTAAAACTGCTTGCTCTGCATTCGCGTTTTCCGCTATCGGGAAACCATTTCCTTAACGAAGTAGGGAGTTGAGTTGTAATGCGATCTAATATGCGTCTCGCTCTACTCGGAATAGAACATGAGGACAGCCCGCGTGTTTCCTCATTATTCTGGCCACTAAACATGGAAACACGCGGACTGTCCCCACCTTTCCCGAGCCAACCCCCTCTTTTCTTTCCATAATTTTCTCATCTAATCCCATCTACTAAACGCACCGACTTGACGACAGTTAAAACCGCTGACTGATGCTTCTGAATTGCCCATTTTTCATTGTTGTATTGAGCCCAGATTCGGAAGACCGTGGAACCAACCTGTAGTCCATACACTTCGTTCCATATCAAAAGTTCATTTTGTAGCGAACGAAACCGATAACAATAATTGCCACCACCAAGATCGATTTTCACTACATCACCACTCCCTTCCCTATCCTTTTGCCTCTGGGCAATATCCTTTGCTGTCCCAGCCATTCTGGAATTGCCTAGGACGGGAGTTATGAAGACAGGGAGAACATGGGGACAGCCCGCGTGTTTCCTCATAATTCTGGCCACTAAACGTGGAAACACGCGGGCTGTCGCCATGTTCTCATGTTCTGCTGTCAATGCGTGGTATGGCACTGATGGCTACTCTGGTCTCCGCACAATAAACCCTATTTGTCACGCAGAACCACCTTTAACTCCAAATCATCGGTAGCTTTAAGCGAAATGTGAGCGGACTCCTTCCCTTGTTTTGTGACAACACCCTCAATCACACTGCGCACCTTAACGACTCGAAACAATCGACCAAGCGAATCGCTTAAGGTAGAACCACCGCCCATAGAAGCACTGCTCACCTCGAATCGTGCGTCTGCTAATGGCTGACCTTTCTCATCCTGGACCCGTAAAAGAACCTGCCGTTCGGGTCGCGCCTCCATATGATCACACGGGTTATCCACAAAAGTAATGAAGACTCTCTGAATTTCAGGCCAATTAAATTTCAAGCGGTTAACCTGAACGGAGCCGCATACATCTCTCCCGACTACGATGCCGACGAACTCTAGAGGCGCATCGCAGATTCTGGCCACCCCTTTTTCATCGGTAGTTGTCTCAAACAAAGTCTCCTTCCGCTCTCTGACCATGATCACCGGCAACTTATTGACCGGAATTCCCAAAGGTGTGCTAACTTTCACCTCAAACGCACAGTAAGGCGAGTCGTCTGCTCCCTTCAGGGCTTCCGACAAACCAATCAACTCAAGGGTCATTGCGAACACGAACATTCCGCTGGTTATCATTTTGGTTGCCCAAACGATGCACCTACTTGACACATTTATCCAAGTTTCTAACTTTTTCAAGGGCATTCTCCACATCGCTAGGCTGATTGGGCCGGATTTGAGAACATCGGGAACCTGGGGGAACATGGGGGCAGATAGGATGAGCCCGCAAGAACGGGTCGATATATTTTTCGCAATCAGAGAACGATCTTATCCCGATGCCGGTAACCAAGAATTTGCGAGAGTTTGTCGAGTGCTTACACTCCAACAAAGTTGACTTCATTATAGTCGGAGCTGTCCCCAACCATCGACCCGTGAATAGCATAAAATAGCGATCATGAGAAGACTGCTCGGCATCGCCACGCTCCTTGCCTTAACCGGACATGCCGCCGAGTCCCCAGCGGAATTTTTTGAGATGCGGGTGCACCCCGTGCTCGCCAGGAATTGCTATTCCTGCCATGCCCAATCGAAGATGGGTGGCCTGGAACTTACCTCGCGCATCGGCCTGTTGCAAGGCGGTAAATCCGGGGCCGCCATTGTTGTGGGCAATCCCGATGAAAGCCTTCTAATGAAGGCCGTCACCTGGGAACACGACCGTCTAAAGATGCCCCCCAATGGCGCAAAACTGGCCGATGCCGAAATTTCCGACTTGAAGGAATGGATCAAGACAGGTG